>CACZNY010000331.1 GCA_902782655.1 uncultured Lachnospiraceae bacterium | reverse complement strand
TATGAAGTGACCCACATTTGCAGCAACGTGGATTTACCGTTAAACTTGCAGATGTACAAATCAACCAAGCCTGCGGGCTTACCTACAGTCCCGGCGGCATATGGCAATAAAGGGGTAAACTTGATATATTTCAAATAGGCGGGGGATATGGTATACTGTCTTTTTATGAGAAAGAGAGACGGAAACAGGAGATCCCGGGCAGACGGTGAGAGGAGAAGCAGGAAAGGATACAGCATTATCTTCGTATCCGACGGGACTGAGAGGGTAAGGACAATACGGACGACTTCCGACAGGATAATCCTTGTTACGATACTTTGCGGGGCATTGCTGGCCGCATTTATCGGATATGTGATATACGGGGTTTTCGAAAGGGATGAGTACGAGGATCGGATTGAGTCCCTTAACAGTGAGATAGCGACGCTGTCGGAGGACAAGATCCTTCTTTCTGCGGAGATAGAGGATCTTGAGCAGGAGGTCAGGGCGGCCAACGACAGGATATTATCCCGGGAGAATCAGGCCAAAGCCAAAAATGAAGCGAAGGCGCTGCTTTTCATGCCATCGGCGCTGCCTCTTGATTCACAGGCGCTTCCAAGTGCCTATGACAAGGAGAAGAAATGGATCACCATGGACGCCGCGCCGGGGGTGCATGTGGTAGCAGCGGGGAACGGCACTGTCAGCTATGCAGGAGAGAGCCTGGAGTCCGGCGGATACCTGGTGAGCATAGACCACGGGAACGGATATCAGTCTGATTATTACTGCCGGAGCAAGCCTGTGATCAAAGAAAAGGCTGAGATCAGCAGGGGGACGGTCCTGTTCTCCATAGGAGATGAGGGAGATAAGCTTTTTTACAGAGTGAAGTACGAGGGAGATTTCATCGATCCGTATACGGTACTGAACATATCGGGTTAAAAAATAAAACAGGGGGGAAGGTGTTTTTATGAGACTGGATAACAGCGAGAATGCATGGCTGGGGTATTCCAAGAATGACAGGAAGGAGCTTAAGGAGCTTACGGATTCCTATATGGAGTTCCTTTCCAAGTGCAAGACAGAGAGGGAGTGTGTAAGGGAGATAGTATCCCTGGCAAAGAAGTCGGGATACAAGGATCTCAGAAATATAATCGAGGATAATAAGAGACTGAAGCACGGCGACAAGGTTTACCTGGATATAATGGGGAAGGCGGTAGTGCTTTTTCATCTCGGCAATGAGCCCTTCGAGAACGGAATGAACATTCTGGGAGCGCATATTGACAGCCCCAGGCTCGATCTCAAGCAGAACCCTCTCTACGAAGACGGCGGCATGGCATATCTTAATACGCATTACTACGGGGGAATAAAGAAATACCAGTATGTGACAATACCTCTGGCACTGCATGGGGTAGTGGCCAAGACCGACGGATCCCTGGTGGAGATATCCATAGGCGAGGCTGATGATGAGCCTGTATTTACAGTGACCGATATACTGATACATCTGGCTTCAGAGCAGATGGAAAAGAAGGTCGGCAAGGCAGTGGAGGGAGAGGATCTTGATCTTCTGGTGGGCTCGATCCCCATAAAGGCAAAGGAGAAGGATCCGGTAAAACAGAATATCCTTAAGATACTGAAGGATAAATACATGATAGATGATAATGACTTCGTTTCTGCGGAGCTGGAGGCGGTGCCTGCGGGTAAGGCCAGGAGTCTGGGATTTGATGAGTCTATGGTGCTATCCTACGGACAGGATGACAGAGTCTGTGCCTATACTTCACTTGTGGCCTTCCTTTCCACCCCCGAGGTGGAGCGCACGGGAGTGTGTCTGCTGGTGGATAAGGAGGAGATCGGTTCTGTGGGAGCCACCGGCATGAGATCAAGGCTTTTTGAGAATGCGCTGGCGGAGGTCATGAATGCGGCGGGAGCCTATTCGGATCTGGCCATGAGAAGGGCGCTGCAGAATTCCAAAATGCTCTCATCAGATGTCTCTGCTTCCTTTGATCCTCTGTATGCCAGCGTTTTTGACAAGTATAACTCGGCTTATTTCGGACACGGGGTTGTATTCAATAAATATACCGGATCCAGAGGGAAGAGCGGCTCCAATGATGCTAATGCGGAGTTCATCGCTGAGATAAGGAGCATACTTGATGCGGGAAATGTAAAGTACCAGACCTGTGAGCTTGGGAAGGTGGACGCCGGAGGAGGCGGCACCATAGCATATATAATGGCGCTTTACGGCATGGATGTGATCGACTGCGGTGTAGCGGTGCTTTCGATGCATGCTCCGTATGAGGTGACGAGCAAGGCTGACATTTATGAGGCGACAAAGGCTTACAGGGCTTTTCTTTTAGCATGAGTATCAGAAGGACAGTAGCGCTGCTGATCCCGCAGCTGAACAGTGATTACTTCGACGGGGTGGTCACCGGCTCAAGGATGGCAGCGGAGGAAAAAAAGGTCAACCTCCTTGTGATCGTGGGAGGGATATACGGGATAGATGAAGCCAAGAATGTGCTCTATGATCTGGCGGATCAGAAGAGCATAGACGTTGTCATGACCCCTACCAGCACCGTTGTCAGGAATACCGGGGATTTTATTCCTTTCATGAAGCTGACTGAGGGAAAGCCTCAGCTCACGCTGTCGGATAAGCATGAAGGTATACCCTGTATTTATTATGACAATACTACAGGGATCCAGGAAGCCATGGATTACCTGATCAATAAAAAGGGCTGCACCAGGATAGTGATGTTTGCGGGCCCCGAGTACTCCGGAGACGGCGAGGAGAGGCTGGCTGCCTATATGTCGTGCATGAAGGAAGCAAGACTTCATGTGGAGGAAAGAATGATAATGCGGGGCGATCACAGGCCGGGCTGCGTAGAGGCGGCAAGGAAGCTCATAGAGGCTAATCCCGGAGCCGATGCGATAATCTGCAGTAATGACTGGCAGGCGCAGGCTGTCTACAGGGTGCTTAGGGAGAAGGATATCAAGATCGGCAAGGATATCCTGGTCACAGGCTTTGATGATCTTAGCGAGAACGCATATATGGATCCACCGCTGGCTTCGGTTTCCGCTTCGCATATTGCTCTCGGATACGAGGCTATGACGCTCGCTGCCAGAATGGCTGACGGTGAGGAGGGCAAGGACAAGGTACTGAAGTGTCACTTCGTGAACCGTGAATCGGCGGGCTATGATCCCTATCTGCAGCTTTTCAGCTTTGAGCGCAGAAGGAACGTGAGGGCGAGTACGGTTTTTGATATACCGTCTCTTACTTCCTCGATGGTGGATTTTATTTTTACGGGCGATGCTCATGAGTATCAGGCGGGATGCCAGAGGAAGCTTCTGGAGGATTTCTTCATGAGACTGCTGGAGACGCATCTGTGTGATGTCATCCGAAGAAGATCCATGAATGCCTCTGACCATGCCTTTGGAAATATCTTCGGACCCGGAGGCACGGAGAATATAGACTGCGACAGGCTTTTCAGAGTGCTTGACAGCATCTACAGGGTTTACTGCGCCAAGGAGAAGTCCGAGACCTCAAGGATGGAGCTTTCCAATCTTATAGCAAGAGTCAAGAGTACGGTGGCCGAGAGTCTGGAGAAAAGATCCGGGGATATGAGGAAGGTCGTTGATTCAAGGCATGTTTCCCTGGGTAGTTTTTCAAACAGGCTGGTAGCCATAGATCCGGCTGCTGAAGACAGATACGGCCAGCTCATGGAGGCTCTTCCTTTTATCGGAGTGATCAATGCAAGCATCTTCATGTATGAGAAGCCCATAAAGCAGGTGAAGGGTGAGAAATTCAGGATGCCTGACAAGCTGTATCTGAAGGCATATCGTGACAGGACAGGCGTGCATATAGTGGATAAGGAGCATCAGGCTACGGATACGGCTGATGTAATGGATCACAGGTATCTGGAGGGGGGCATGAGCCACTGCTTCTTTACCATGGCACTTCACTACGGCGGATACCAGATGGGCATAATGCTTTTGGATATTGACGAGGAATATAATGCAAGCTACTCGCTTATCAATAACGAGATAAACCTTACGGTGAGCCATTGGACCGGAGGTATGTCGGGAGGTAATGATTGACGGATTTTGAGGCGGAACTTAATGATAAACAGCTGGAGGCCGTGAGGGCTTCGGAGGGACCGGTGCTGATACTGGCAGGGGCGGGCTCGGGAAAGACGAGAGCGCTGACATACAGGGCGGCATATCTTATTGAAGAGCTGGGAGTAAAGCCATGGAGCATCCTGGCTCTTACTTTTACGAATAAGGCCGCCCGTGAGATGCGGGAGAGGATTGCTGCGATGTGCCCGGAGGCTTCCCGGGATATCACGGTGTCCACCTTCCATTCGCTCTGCCTGCGTATTCTCTTTACCGAGGCTGAGAGGCTGGGTTACGGGAAGAATTTCGAGGTGGCGGATCAGACGGATCAGAAGGCCATAATGAAGGATGTCTGCAAAAGGCTTCAGATAGATACAAAGCGCTATAAGGAAAGATCCCTGCTTGGCGTGATATCGGGGGCTAAGGATGAGATGAAGTCTCCGGAGGATTTCGAGGCGGAAAACAGCGGGGATTTTTACATGAAGCCCTACGTCGAAGCGTATAAGGAATACCAGAGGACTCTCAGAGCTAATGACCAGATGGATTTTGACGACCTGATCTTAAATGTGATCGAGGTCTTCAAACGGTTTCCCGATGCGCTGGAGCATTATCAGGATAAGTACCGCTATATCATGGTGGATGAGTATCAGGATACCAATCAGGCGCAGTTTGTGCTGGTCTCAATGCTTGCAAGGAAGCACAGGAATCTTTGCGTGGTAGGGGATGATGATCAGTCCATATATGCCTTCAGAGGGGCTGATATCAGGAATATCCTTGATTTTGAAAAGATATATAAGGATGCCCATGTGATAAGGCTTGAACAGAATTACCGGTCCACGGGAAATATACTCAAGGTGGCCAATCAGGTGATAGCCAATAACAGGGGGCGCAAGGAAAAGGCTCTCTGGACCGAGGCGGAGGACGGCAGGAAGATAAGATTCAGACAGCTTGACTCCGCGGCAGGCGAGGCATCATATATCGCTGATGACATAAGGGACAAGGTGAACTCCGGGAAGTCCTCCTATAAGGACTTTGCGATCCTTATGAGGACCAATGTGCAGTCAAAGGAATTTGAAGATGCCTTCAGGGTAAGAGGCATTGATTATGATGTGGTAAAGGGGCTCAGATTCTGGGATACGAAGGTGATAAAGGATGTGACCTCTTTCCTGCTGACTGTCGCTGCGGGCACCAATGATATGAGGACAGCGAGGATAATCAATATCCCCAAAAGGGGTATAGGGGCGGCGAGCCTTCAGAAGCTTTCTTCCTTTGCGGAAATAAACGGGATCTCCCTGCTTGAGGCCTGTGGAAGATGCGAGAATGCAGGAATATCAGGCAAGGCAGGAAAGGGGATGAAGGATTTCCATGAGATGATAATGGAGCTCCGCTCCGAAACAGCCGGGCTTAGTCTTGCCGATATGCTGGATCAGGTCATAAAGGGAACTGATTACATGTATTATCTGTCGGGTGAAGCAGAGAGCACGGAGAAATATCTGGAGCAGGAGGAGTATATAAACAAGCTTAAGGATTCCCTTGCTGAGTACGAAAAGGAGAAGGCTGAAAACGGGGAGGAGGCCTCTCTTATTGACTTCATGAGAATGAACGGCGTGGAGGGGACTACGGTGGATAATGACTCTGATCCTTCAAGCGATGATAAGGTGCTGATCATGACCATGCATAACTCCAAGGGGCTTGAGTTTCCCAATGTTTATATGGTCGGGATGGAGGAGGGGCTTTTCCCGGGATACATGGCTGTGTCAAGCGGAGATACGAAAGACATAGAGGAAGAGAGGCGGCTTTGCTATGTGGGCATAACCAGGGCAATGGAGGAGCTTATGCTTACCTGCGCGAGGGAGCGGATGGTGAACGGTGAGACGAGGTACGCCAGGGTTTCGAGGTTTGTCAGCGAGATGCCCTTCGGTCTTCTGGACATGAACGTGAAGCCTGAAAAGACCGAGAG
>CACZNY010000330.1 GCA_902782655.1 uncultured Lachnospiraceae bacterium | reverse complement strand
ATGTAAAGCTTATCCATTTTTCCTCCGAAGCACCGGCCGCATAATTTCATAGCCGGCCGCCTCAATTCTCCTCAGGCGCTTACAAGTCCCAGACTGTATCCATCCGGAGCCTGCAGAATATGTGCGCATATTCTTTTCCCCTCTTCTGTACCGAGGCACGCCTTCGCATTATCCGCTTTCAGCACCGGCAGAAAACTCAGGTCTTTCATCCCCTGTTTCATCCCCAGCCCCGTATATTTCATATACGCCTCATGCAGACACCAGAGATCAAAAAAATCCTTCGTGACATTTCCTGAGAATTTCTTAAGATATTCATCTTCCTCACCGGCGAAATACCTGCCGGATATATCACAGCTAAGCCTTCTGTGCTCCTGTATATCAATGCCGTTGGGCACCTCTGCAACAGAACACACCGCATAAGCCCCTGAATGGGACACACTGAAGAACACTTCCGAATGATCCGGAAAATAAGGCCTGCCGTCTGCGCTCTTTCGCACATCCTCAACATGCCCCGCCGCCTTCAGCGCACCTGTACATTCTATCGCATCTTTGGAATAAAACAAGATTTCGTTTCCGGTTCCGGACCTCTGACTGTGATCCATATATGCATACTGTATAAGCAGCCCCGCCGCAAGGGACAACGCAGCAGGCTTACCGGTCCGGCCGTCGAGCTGCTTCCTGCGTTCCGGATCCACCAGCTGCAATGCATCTTCACACACAGCCTCAGGTTCCACCCCGTCCGCAGCCATAAGATACACTCGTATCATTTTCCACCTCCAGCCGGAGAGCTTACATACTAAGTTATTCAGGCTTCGATATTAAGAATATTTGCAAAACCCGTAACTTCAAAAACTTCCATTACATTCTCGTTTGCACCGCGCAGCACCATGCGTCCGCGTGCATTCATTGTCTTATGCATGGACAAAAGGATCCTCAGACCTGCAGAAGAAACATAATCCAGATATTTGATATCGAATACCAGTTCCTTTACATCATCTCCAAGTGTACCGAGCTCCTTATCAAGCTGAGGGGCACTGGTAGTATCCAGTCTTCCCTCAAGTGCGACTGTAAGCTTTTCACCATCTTTTTCCTGTTTAATATTTAACATATTGCCTCCTTTGACACACACTTTACAAACCGGTATTATCAGCCCGCATGAACTTCCTTTTCGATCACAAGGCAGACCTTGTCGCCCTCTATCCACACTTTAACATCATCCGCAATATTCGCAATGATGGATTTCTCCAGCTCATCCCATTCTTCTTCCGCTTCATTATTCTCATGCGCATTCCTGACGTCGTTCCTGTACTGATCAAGAGACCAGATATAGCTGGAGGTCACAGCACCTGCGTAGCATCCCATCTGTACATTGCCTGCCTGCATCTGTGCCATATCAAAGGCACTTACGTCCACCGGCGTGAACATGATATATTCAAAAATATCGAAGATCCTTCCCATAAGACCCTTGTTCGCTTCATTTCTGCCCTTTGAAGAAATATCTACAAGGTTCATCTTCTTTTCGGGATCCATATTGGTCTTGGCTTCAAGTGTAAGCTTTGCAGTATCTCCGTCAATCTCGGCCCAGTACTCAGCTGAAAACTCCTTTGTCACTGCACATACCACGCCAAAAAGTTCCTCGCCCAGCAATCTCAGACGGATACGCTCCTTCTGCGGAAGATTAAGGCTTTCCGCGAACGCAGTAGTCCTGTCCAGCGCTTCTTCAAGTCCAGTCCCGTCATTTTTTATGGTCACTTTAGCTGTCTGCATCTATTTTCCCCCTTGCCTTAAAAATTATCATCAGCTCCGGTTACACTTATAAATACTACCACAAACGCCCTTTTTTCACCATACCGGCTTTAATCATGCCATAGATATCCTGTCATTTACTGCCGCAGCACCTTGATTTCCCAGCCAGGAATAGGTGTTCCGGCAAGGCTCCCGTCTGGGTTTGCTGGCAACTCCGCACTGAAACTGCTGCGCCAGCTATATCCGAACAGGCTGTGCACCATAGACACACTGATAACTCCATTCTTTCTCCATTCATTTCCCCATTGAGTGGAAAGGAATCCTAGGCCGGCCTCATCGGCTTTTTTGCAGAAAACCTCTATGTCACTTT
>CACZNY010000329.1 GCA_902782655.1 uncultured Lachnospiraceae bacterium | reverse complement strand
TGAATGTGTGGCATCCACCTCATCAGACCTGAAGACTCTCCCCGGTGAGATCATCTTTATCGGAAGCCTTCCCTTTTCCATCTCATGGATCTGTGTACCGGAGGTCTGGGTGCGCAGCAGCATTTCCCCGTTGATGTAGAAGGTATCCTGTTCGTCCTTTGCGGGATGATCGGCAGGGATATTAAGGGCTTCAAAGTTGTAATAATCCTTTTCCACCTCCGGACCCTCAACCACCTCATAGCCCATACCGATGAATATCCTCTCAAGCTCATCAAGAGCTATGGCATTGGGGTGCACGTGGCCGAGCCTGCGCCTTTTGGCCGGAAGGGTCACATCTATCGTTTCATTCTGAAGTCTTGCTTCAAGAGCCGTCGATTCAAGATTGATCCTGGCCTGGTTTATTGCCTCTTCAATGATATCTCTCGTTTCATTTACCAAAGCCCCTACCTTTGGTCTGTCCTCCTTTGAGACATCCTTCATGCCTTTTAGCACTTCGGTAAGCTCACCCTTCTTTCCGGTGAAGGCAACCCTTACATCATTCAGTGCCTCCAGCGCTCCCGCCTGTTTTATGGCATCAAGGGCACGCTTTTTGATCTCTTCCATTTCCGCAGCATTAATAGCCATTTGTTTATTCTCCCTTCATAAAAGCGGTAGTTCACTAAGCTCGTGAAATACCTCGCTAAGATTTCATTGCAAAAAGGGTGGTACCCCGGGGCGAAAAACTCGCGGTACCACCCGTATTTATCACTCATTGATAAGACGATCTGTCCATCGGCTCCTAACGTGAGCCACCCGCTCCGACTCCGCGTCTGAATATCTTCCCTGCAATATCTTAAACGGCTTCCAGCCGGTGACCGTTCTCTCTTAAAGATATCTCGTGCAGGTATCTTCGGGCTGCCCCACGCTTCATCATCGGAATTATTTAATTGACGCTCATTTTAGCACAAAGCTCAGACTAATTCAACGAATAAACCTATGTTGTCAAATGAAATTCAAAGACCAAAGCATGGTCTCCTGTCCCTACAGCGAATCAGCAAATCTCATAAAGGCGGAAAGTCCCTCCTCTGTCTGCTTGAATACACCCGCGTCCTCCAATACACGTGAAAAGACCTTTCCGGTCTCGTCTCTTAGAATTTCGTCGATATTTGAAGCATCGATCCTATCGTATCCCGGCATAAAGCCCTTCACCCATTCAGCATGCTTATTAAGCTCCTCATTGGAAGCCACATCCTTTCCGTCCAGGATGTATTCCTTAAGCAGGGCGAGCTCCGACTTCAGCCTTGAGGGAAGTATCGCAAGCCCCATGACCTCGATAAGCCCGATGTTTTCCTTCTTAATATGGTGAAGCTCACTGTGGGGATGATAAAGCCCCAGGGGACATTCCTTTGTTGTGATATTATTCCTTAAGGCAAGATCAAACTCATAGAGCTCTCCCCTCATGCGGGCTATGGGAGTAATGGTATTATGAGGCTCACCGTCGGTCTCGGCAAAGACATAAGCCTCCTCGTCTGTATAAGCCCGCCATTTGTCCAGAATATGGGATGCCAGCTCTATGATCCTGTCCTTCCTGCTGCATCTTAATCTGATAACGGATAAAGGCCATTTGATTATGCCTGCTTCCACGTCCTCGAAGCCCTTCACCGTGAATTTTCTTATATAATCAGTCCTTGCCATGGGAAACTCATAGTTTCCGCCCTGAAAGTGATCATGGGACAGGATCGAGCCTCCCACTATCGGAAGATCGGCATTGGATCCCACTGTATAGTGAGGAAAAAGCGTGATGAAATCAAAAAGCTTCTCGAAGCAGGAGCGGTCTATCTTCATGGGGATATGCTTTTTGTTGAAGACTATGCAATGCTCATTGTAATAAACATAGGGAGAATACTGAAAAAAGAAGTCCTCTCCCGCAAGCTTTATCGGGATTATGCGGTGATTCTCCCTTGCCGGATGATTCATCCTTCCCCTGTAGCCCTCGTTCTCGGCGCAGAGCTGGCATTTCGGATAGGCTGACTGGGGCGCGTTCTTAGCGGCTGCTATGGCCTTGGGATCCTTCTCGGGCTTGGAAAGGTTGATCGTGATATCAAGATCACCGTATCCGGTAGCTGTCTTCCATTTAAGATCCTTCTTTATACGATAACGCCTGATATAATCAGTGTCACAGGAGAAGCCGTAATACCAGTCGGTAGCCTCCCTTGAAGACTTCTTATAAAGAGCATCAAAATGCTCTCTGACATATGAAGGCCTTGGTACTATACAGTTCATGAGCTTTGTATCAAAAAGATCCTTAGATATCTGATCATCCTCTGTCACTCCCCTTGATACGGCATCATTTATCAATGCCTCAAGGATCTTTTCAAGAGCATCTCCCCTTTCGGAAAGATCGGGCATACTGTAATCCTCAGCTTCCTCATATGAATCCAGTCCCATCACATCGAGGATCAGATTGGTGGAATATATCCTTTCCGCTTCATCGATAAGCCCTGTATATATCCCGTATTCGACCAGATCCCTTACAGCATTGTCTGTTTTCATATCTTAAGCACCTCCTCATCTTCTTCCGGCTGGGCTTCCTCAGCGATGAATGTCCTCTCGTCCTTGCTTCTCTCTCTTGAAGCCGAGACACTCTGCGCTTCCTTCATGAAGGTTTTCTGTGCGCCGATCCTGCTGTTCCTTCCCGGGAGAATGCGGATATAATTTCCGTCATCAGTCATGAGCCTCGCCTTTGTATTGTCGGAAAGCTGTACCTGAAGTATGTGCTTTAAGTCCTCCACGAGAGCGGGAGTTTCCACGGGGAATAAGA
>CACZNY010000328.1 GCA_902782655.1 uncultured Lachnospiraceae bacterium | reverse complement strand
GTGGCAAGATGCGCGCTGTACAGGGGAGACCAGCTTATAAGCGATCCTCAGATAGTGAATTCCGTCACGGAGCCGGGAGCTTATACCCTCTTTGTGTATGACAGAGCCGGAAACCGGTCAATGTCGGAATTCATGGTAAGCTACAGGATAAATGCCGCAGCGGTGCTGGCGATACTTGCCGTCATCGGGATAATCGCGGGAGTAGTGGTGTATCTTATCAGAATGAGAAAAAGGGTAAAGGTGGTATAGAGTATGCAGCCTGCAGTGCTCAGCTTTCAATCCATGATGAACTCCATCATGGATGCCGTAGCGAATAACGAGATAGTGGATATCATAACCAAGATCTTCTGGAATACCTGGGAGTTCACAATCCAGCTTATCCTTGCGCCCGTTTACGAGCTTATATATTCACTGTATATCAGCATGCTGAATTTTATCTGGGTGCTGGAGCAGTCCTTTGATATGTTTGCCGGAACCCAGGATATATATGTAACCGATGTGGCGGGAAATGTGGTGGGACAGGCTGATTTCATGACGGCTGTATTCACCGGCAGCGGAATACAGAATGCCTACTGGTACATGATGCTGGGAGCCGCTCCGCTCTGCTTCCTTTTTACCATCTTTGCCGTGATAAGATCCATGGGGGATTCCTTGGATGAAATGAAAAGACCGATGAGCTCGGTGCTCCGCACTTCATTCAAGGCAATGGTGAGCTTCATGCTGATACCCGGAGCCTGTCTTGCGGTGACGAAGCTCGGAGCCGCTGTCACCAAGGTGATCACCACCGCCGGCAGCGTGAAGGGAGATCAGAGGATAGCGGATATTGTATTCGTGCTCACCGTTGGGGATGAGTGGAAATCGGATTCCGCGAGGGAGCTCTGCTCGACGGGAAGGATGTTTGCGAAAAGCTCGGTGAAGGACTATTTCAACTGGCTGGACGTAAACTATATATATGCCTATCTCCTGTGCCTCTTTATGATATTCGTGATGATAACCATAGTGATGCAGGCCGTGATGAGAGCTTTGATGCTGGCAGTGCTCTTCCTTACAAGCCCCTGGTTCGTATCGGCGATACCTCTCGATGACGGAGAGAAATTCAGGAGCTGGACGAGGCTTTTTGCGGGCTTTTCCTTTGCAACCTTCGGACCGATACTCGTAATGCGGGTATACTGTGTCCTGCTCACAAGTATCGGGATCTCAGGCGATATCAGCTTCGGGACCGACTTTAATCCAATCACCGGATGGATACTTAAGATGGCGATCACAGCCTTCGGGCTTATAGGCGCCTGGCAGAGCCAGTACATCATACTCGATATTTTCAGCCCCGAAACCTCACAGCTTCTTCACCGCTCGCAGTTCATAGCTGCATTTGCGGGCAGTGCCGCAAAGAGGGCAGCCAATGCAGCGGCGGCATATGCAACAGGCGGAGCGTCTGCTTTGGGTAAGGGACTGGGGAAGGGCATTGCCGGAAGCCTTGGCTCCGGAAATGATGATGAGAATGGAGGAGGGCTGTAATGGAGATAGTGCAGCTCGGATTATTCAGCAAGGTATTTAACTGGGTTTATGACAAGATACTCGATCCCATGTGGGAGTGGGTCAGCGATCTGTTGAGCACAGGCTTCAAGTATCTGGCAGATCTCATACCCCAGACTGTGAGCGGCGTGATGGATACCATAGTGGGGCAGGTTGTAGACATGATCCTCGAATGGTATTACGCGAAGTGGTTCCTCGTACAGTCTGCCATACTCCTGCTTCTGGACTGCATAGAGGACTGCTTCAATGTGGTCAGCGGCCTGAGTCCCGTATATATCGGCAAGGGACAGGCAGGCGGTACCGGAGTGCCGATGCTTTTCGCTGTCTTTCGTCAGGAGACCGTGCAGAGGGCTTTCTTCACCATGATAGTGGTGGGCTTTTCAATCTGCTTCCTCATGGCTGTGATCGCGACAGCGAGAACCTTCTTTGAGCTTGCAGGAGAGAATACAAAGCCTGTCACCCATATAATGAGGATGACAGCCAGATCGCTCTTGTATCTGTTGCTTGCGCCCCTTATATCCTTCGCAATGATACTTTTATCCCAGGCGATACTTACATCGATCGACAAAGCGCTGACCTACGGAGATGAGGGCAAGACCAGCATTGCGAGGATAGTGTACTGCATAGCCTCAATGGATGCGGTGGATACGGACAAGCATTCCGACGGCAAGGAGTACAATATAAGCTATGACGATGGACCCTCAAAGGCCTCTCTTACCGATAAGTACCGTAAGCCCTTTTACTATGCCGATAATAGCCGGTCCATACCTAATTTCACTGACCCGGAGGAGACAAAGAAAACCTTTACCTTCAGAGGCTTTGATTATTTCATAGGCATAGGCTGCGGGATCTACTTCACCATTGTGATGTGCATGGTGCTGGTGGTATTCATAGGGCGGGTCTTTGACGTGGTCGTGCTCCTCGTCATACAGCCCTTCTTCGTGGGACTGATGCCCTTTGATGACGGTGAGTATTACAGGAGATGGTTTGAGCTTTTCCTTGGCAAGCTCTTTCAGGGCTACGGTTCCGTTATAGGCATGAGGGTTTATCTTATGCTTTTGGAGCAGATCTTTTCGGGAAATATCAGATTCTCAAACTCAAACTCTGTCGGGGCAAGGCTTCAGGACTATCTCATGATGCTGCTTTTTGCCATGGGCGGAGCTGTGGCGGTAAGGCATCTCGGACCTCTTGTCACAGGGATCTTGAGCCAGTCGGCGGCTACGGGAGAGCAGATGACCGGGGCTGCCGGATGGGCAGCAGGAGCGAAGATAGCAGGAGTAGAGGCAGCCGGTGTAAAGAAGCTTGCAGCATATGATGCGAAGCTTGTCGGAAAACCGGTGGGAAAGGCCGCCGCTGCAACGGCCCGGGGTGCGAAGGCAGCCGGCGGGGCTTTCATGGGCGCTATGAGAAGAGGCTGGGCATCAGTACGGGGAGGAGAGGGCAGCGGAGACGGTGTAGGGAAGTTCGCCAGCACCTCAAGACCTCAGGGCTACGGCAATGTGCCCGGCGCAGGCATGTCCTCGGGGATAAAGTCCAGAGCGCAGGCAGCGCTTTCATCCTACAGACCCTTATCGACCACAGGGGCAGCAGGAGCCGGAGCCTTCAGTACTCAGGGCACCGGTAAGGATAAGAAGAAGGAGTCCGGCATAAGCATGCAGGATATACTGGGAAGCGGAGCAGGCCAGGAAATAGAGCTTCAGGATCTTTCCGACAAGAGTCAGGAGGGAAGGTTTACAGACAGCAGAGGTCCCATGCAGAGTGCTTCAGGCAGCAGCCGGGGAGCCGGGATCAAAATGCAGGATGTAGTCAGCGGAGGTCTCGGGCAGGAGATAGAGATGCAGGATCTTTCCGGCAGGAGTCAGGGAAGCAGGCCTTCGGTAAGCA
The DNA here is from genome assembly GCA_902782655.1 of uncultured Lachnospiraceae bacterium. Lineage (GTDB taxonomy): Bacteria > Bacillota > Clostridia > Lachnospirales > Lachnospiraceae > NK4A144. The sequence continues at coordinate 7,590 of CACZNY010000328.1, read as the reverse complement.
GCGGCATTCCCACACAGGGATCTTCGGGGAATGGCTTAAGCAGCGGCTCCGGGCAGGGAATTAAGATGCAGGATGTAGTCAGCGGAGGTCTCGGGCAGGAGATAGAGATGCAGGATCTTTCCGGCAGGAGTCAGGGAAGCAGGCCTTCAGTAAGCAGCGGCATTCCCACACAGAAGCTTTCGGGTAATGGTCTGGGCAGCAGCTTTGGACAGGAGATAAAAATGCAGGATATAGTGAGCGGCAGCCTCGGGCAGGAGATAGAAATGCAGGATCTTTCCGGGAGCGGTGAATTTAACGGCGGGGATAATGATGATCCGCTGAATACGGCCTTCTACGATCCGAATACAGGCGATGATGATAATTGATGAGGAGCATACAGGCATATGATGAGGGTCATACCCAAAAGAACAAACGTAAGGCTTGAGCTTTTTAAGGGCATCGAGGTGATGGATGTCCTGGTGGGCGCTGTAGGTGCGCTCATAGTCATAAGCTTTGCTGTATCGAATCTGCCTGCAAAATTCTTTTTTGCGATAGCAATGCTTGCCATCACCGTGGCTTTAGTCATCCCTCTCGGTGATGAGAAGGGCTATATGGTGGTATTGTACGGACTACGTTACCTCGGGCAGCCTAGATACTTCGTGAAGTCCACTGCGGATCTTAAGGTCAAAAAAGAGGATGAGGATCAGGAGGATAAGAGCCGAATAAAAAGGATGAAGGCTGCGCTTGCCTCAAACAGCCTTACCGTAGAGGACATCACTCCTTTTACCGGGATAGACGGATCCTTCATTGAGTACGGAGGCAAATACAGCGCCGTGGTAATGAGCATACCCTCGGTGGAGTTCAGATTCTACACCCAGACCAGACAGGACAATATGATAGACAGAGTCTTCGGAGGGATACTTCGCACGGCGGCAGAGGACGAGGTCATCAATCTGGTGAAGCTGGATCAGCCTGTGATATATGATGATTTCATCCTGAACGAACAGAAGAAGCTTGAAGATCTGAAGGAAGCCTATATGAACGGGATCTTCAGCAGGGAAGAGCTGACCGTAAGGGCAGGGATCATACAGGACCGGATAGAGCAGCTGCAGGACATAGACTTCAAAAACAAGGTATACATGCCCTTCCATTATCTTATGTTCATACATAAGGACAGACAGATGCTTAAGACGCAGATAAGGAACGCCATAGAGGACTTCGCTGCAAACAACATGGAATGCCATCAGCTGGAGGGCAGCGAGCTTGCGGTATTCTTAAAGTACGGCTACGGCATGAACTTCGACGAGAGGGTGGCAAAGGAGCTTCCCCCCGATAAATACATGGACTGGATCCTGCCTGATGAGATAAAGATAGGTCCGCGCACGGTGCAGTATGATGATCTCATAACCCATAATTTCAGGCTCAGGGAGTATCCGGTGCTGGTAAGCAATGCCTGGGGCGCCCAGATGTTCAATACCGTGGGCAGCAAGGTAGTGATGAAGATGACCCCCATAGAGCGGGGCAAGGGCATAAGGCAGATAGACAGATCTCTGGAGGAGCTTCGTGATCAGAGGAATAATACCGCAAAGGCCAGCCGCATCATCGACCTTGATACACAGATACAGGCTCTGGCTCATGTATTAAGATCACTGCAGGGCGAAAACGAGACCCTTTTCAATGTCAATATCTTCATGCAGATAAACGACTATGAGCTTTCGGAGGTAAAAAAGAGCGGATATAAGACAAAGGCTGATCCCAACTCAAGGAAGAAGCGGGTAAGGCAGGCACTTTCCGAGGAGGGCTTCAGGGCGAATGATATGCTGATGCAGCAGTTTGAGGCATATTCATCCCTGCAGCTTTCGGGCTATGACGCCTTTGAAAGATACAAGAGGGGCATACACTCAAACTCCTGCGCAGCCGTTTTCCCCTTCGTATACAAGAGCCTTAACGATGAGGACGGACTCTTTATCGGAAGATCCTCCGGCATACCGGTATTCATCAATTTCTTCCGCAGGGATACGGAGCGGGTAAACTCCAATACCGTGATAATCGGTAAATCGGGCTCCGGTAAATCCTATGCCACAAAGAGCATCCTCGCGCAGCTTGCGGCGGAGGATTCCAAGATATTCATACTCGATCCAGAGAATGAGTATACGAAGATGGCAGCCGGGCTTAACGGAAAGATAATAGATGTCGGAACGGCAAGCCAGGGAAGGCTCAATCCCTTCCATATCATCACCTCCCTCTCCGATGATGAGGAGAATGATGAAACGGCGGAGGAGACCGCAAAGGCAAATACCTTCTCCGCACATCTCCAGTTCCTGGAGGAGTTTTACAGGCAGATCCTGCCGGGGCTTTCTCCCGAGGCGCTGGAATTCTTAAACAGCCTTACGACCAATATGTATACGAGCCGCGGAATTGACCAGGATACTGATTTTTCAAAGCTTACGCCGGCGGATTATCCTACCTTCAATGACCTGTATGATGACATACTGGAAACCTTCCAGACCGGCTTTTCGGATAATGAATACACCAAGGGCATTTTAAGGACCCTTATGGCTTCCGTATCCAAATTTGCCGAGGGAGGCAGGGATTCCGCACTATGGAACGGTGAAGCGACCATCACCACCGATGAAAACTTCGTGGTGTTTGATTTCCAGACCCTGCTTGCCAATAAGAACGGGACCATAGCGAATGCGCAGATGCTGCTCGTGCTGAAGTGGCTCGACAATGAGATAATCAAAAACCGTGAGTACAATATGATGTACCACGCTAACAGGAAGATAGTGATAGTGATAGACGAGGCGCATGTATTCATTGATGACAAGTATCCCATAGCGCTGGACTTCATGTTCCAGCTTGCCAAGCGCATAAGGAAGTACAACGGCATGCAGATCGTCATAACGCAGAATATCAAGGATTTCGTCGGAACGGAGGAGCTTGCGCGCAAGTCTACGGCGATAATAAACGCCAGCCAGTACAGCTTTATCTTCCCGCTCTCTCCCAATGACATGACGGATCTGATAAAGCTTTATGAGAATGCGGGAGCGATAAACGAGAGCGAGCAGGATGATATCGTAAATAACGGCAGGGGAAGAGCCTTCGTCATAACCTCGCCCGGTGAGAGGACAAATGTGGATATAGAGGCCGGAACGGGGATAGAAGAGCTTTTCACCATGTAGGGAAGAACCGGTCTGACAGATACTAATACATAGGAGTGCAGTTATGAAAAAAAAGATTATATCGCTGATCTTTTGCATGGCTTTGGCGGCATCACTTCTCACAGCCTGCGGCAAGAAAGCGGAAAAGACCGAGGCTACGGCTAATCCGGGGGTGCTGAGAGTCGGCGTGGTAAACGGCGGCGACAGGTTTGCTTCAAACGTGGCAGGGGCGCCGGTAGGTATAGAGGCTGACATAGCAAGGATAGTAGCCGGGGACAACGGATACTCGGTGCAGTTTTCACTGGTGGATAATACGGAAGCTCTGCTCACCGGGATGATGAACGGTGAGTATGATCTGGGCTTCGGAAGGCTTTCAAAGACTGACCAGCGCCTTACGGGGCTTACGGTATCCTCGACCTACGGCAAAGGAGGACTCTTCCTCGTGACCCCGAGGTACAACTATATGGACTGCCTTAGCGTAATGCAGGGCGGAACCCTCGGTATATCCGTCCAGGCGGATCCGCTCAAGGATGAGGTTCAGGGTATAGAGGCCGTGACACAGCAGACCTATCCGGCTCTCAATCAGATGGGAAACGATATAGCATCGGGCAGCATACTTGCGGGACTTGTAAGTGAAAGAGAGGCTGTAGCCATGATAAGCGACTCCGTCCAGGCACAGGAGCTCTTAAACTCTCCCAGAGAGGAGTATGTAGCTGTGATGCCCGGCGGTTCTCCGCTTAAGAAAACAGTGGACGAAGCCATAGACAAATACAAGATGAACAAGGTAACCGGCGGTCAGGAAACCGGCGGTCAGGAAACAGGCATTCAGGAAGCCGGTGCACCGGAAGGCGGAAATCCCGAATGAATAAGCTCGTGAAAAAAACGCTGATATTTCAAAGTAAAGGAGGTGACAGTAAATGGATGACAAGGTAGTATATACGCTCTGTGAGAGAGTAGACGCAAAAAACGCTGCGCAGGTGCAGCAGGAGATGGATGAGCTCTCAGGAGACGGCTCCTGTGATTTCGTCATAGATTTCAAGGACAATAAATATATAAGCTCGGCAGGGCTTCGCGCCGTGCTCTTCATACAGAAAAAGATGAAGAAGGGCGGCGGCAGTGAGACGCTTGTCAATGTCTCCAACGCGGTAAAAGAGATATTTGATGTGACGGGCTATACCAAATTTCTGGTCATAGAATAAATCAGGGCTGATTTTCCGGCTCTGCCTGTATATATAAGTGAAAGGCAAAGCACACAGGAGAGGAAGAGAGAAGTGGCATACTTTGACAGCCCAAAGAACAGGGCTTTATGGGATAAAGAACTTGAAAATCTGGATGCGGAGCGTGAGCGCAGGAAGGCGGAGGGCTATAAGCCCAGGCACTACGTCAATGCAGCGGAAGCCGGTAAGCAGACGGAAAGATATGCCGGGAATCCTAAGGTCAGACGTATCACCTTGAAGGAGCTTGAGGATATCGAAAGACAGGCTTCACTTGCAGCTAACCCCGGAAGACGGCCCCCAGACCGTACAAAGGCAAGGCAGGCGGCGGAAAGACGGCACGCAGCTTATGAGGAAATGACGAATCCTTCGGCCGGCCGATGAAAAAGAGCGTACTTACAGCGGCATTTATGATCCTGATCGCAGCGGAAGCCTTTTTCCCGGCACATAAAAGCAGAGCCTATGCCTCGGAAAAGGCTTCGGAGGGGATTTCAGAGGCTGAAGATCCGGAAATACCGGAGTCAGTATATGAAAGCTACGAGATGACGGATGAGGATGTCAGCGAGATAGAAAAAAAACTCGGTGAGAGCATGCTCCGCCAAAAGGACGGGGCCTCGACGGGAAGCGGCTACAGGAGGGTCGATAACCCCGAGCTTAAGGTCTCATATGATGCAGAGAACGGATTCTTCGTCTATGAGATGCCAAACGGCGGAGGCTTCATGATCAATGTCCCCTTAGGCGGCATCACGGATGAGCCGGTGGAGCTTCGGGCAGATGAGGATACCTGGATAGAGGATTTCCTCGGAAATGGCAGATCCTGTCTGAAGGACGCAGGGAATATCGTAAGCGCGGAGGGTGGTACAGATTCTGTCTCAGATGATGAGATCACCGGAGCCAGGGCGGAAAACACGGGATGCTATGACTTTATATTAAAATCCGGAAGCGTAGACAGATCAGGGATCACGCTCTGCAATACCATAGGAGGCTTCAGGATCGCAAGGAGCGATCTTCCGGTATGGATAAACAGGATCACGGCGCCCTGCGGCTATGAGATAGGCGAGGTCATATCGCGGGGGAGGAGGACGGAGGTTTCCGGCAGCTTTTATGAGCTTAAGTCGGACGGAGCCTATGAAGTGATATTCAGTCCTCTGATACAGGGACTGCCGCAGTGGACATCCCGTTTTACAAGGGATACTACGGCACCGGTACTGATTTTTAACAGGCCGCTTACGGAGGAGGCTTCAGACATTCCGGTAAGCTTCCACCCGTCGGAGCCGGGAGCTTCAGTAAGGGTATATCTCAATAACAAAGAGGTAACCCTGAATAATATGACAGCATACGCCGACGGAAACTACAGGGTGATTGTGAGGGACTCCGCAGGAAATGAGAATGAATACTCCTTCAGGGTCGACCTTAAGGAGAAGACACCCGTCAACATGTATATTTACCTTGTGCTGTTCCTTACGGCGGCAGCGGCGGCAGTGATAGTTACCGCACACGGAAAAATGAGGATCATTTAGGTTCTGGAAATGCAGAGGCGGTTACAGAACCTTTAGATAAAAAAACAAAAGAAAAGGAGAGTAAAAACATGAAACAGAACAATATCCTTCAAAAACTCAGGTACCCCATGGCTGTACTTTCGATGGCTGCGGCCGCTTTTGCGAATCCGGTGCCGGCCTTCGCGAATGAGGTTGATTTCTCAGGGGCTGCGACACCTGTAGTGGGACTCATAAACAGCCTCTTAGGCCCCATCATCAGTGTGGTAGTGGCAGTGGGAGCAGTCTACTGCGTGATACTCGGAGTGAAGCTTGCAAAGGCTGACGAGCCCCAGGAGAGAGAAAAGGCAAAGATGGCGCTTAAGAATGCCATCCTCGGCTTCTTCCTTATCTTCATCCTTATAGTCGTGATGAGGCTTATGGTTCCCACGCTTGTAGACTGGGTAAACAGCAACAGCAACGGAATGGGCGAGATCCAGGTCTCAGAGTAAACCGTGCACGATCAGGCGGCAGTGGCTTCAATCAATGTGAAACTGAATATGGCGGACGACAAAAGTAGTTTGTCGTCCGCTTTAAGGCCTTCGGCTAAGATGCCCGGATTTCGCAGGGTACAGGCCGCTAAAAGAGTGCTGTCTTTCCTGCTTATCCTTGCCCTCCTCCTTACCGGTACGGGCTGCGGATCCCTTGTCGGCCAGGCGGGACCGGAGCCCGTGGAGTATGTCAGTGCTGAGAGCGTTGCCGTCCTGGAAAAGGAAAGACTTACCAAGCAGAGTCAGAGTAAGAAGAAGGTGATAGATTATTCTATCGACCGTTTTAACATAGGGGGCGTCAATGCCTTCTATATCCTTCCGGGACTTGAGAATATCCCTGATGCCATGGCGGTATTCAATGTGCTTGATTATAATTCGCGGGGGGATTTTGTATATTATTATGTGACTCCCTGCTATATCACGCCCGAAGAGCTCGCAGGGTATATGGAAGAGTCGAAAAGCAGCGGGATTGTAAAGGACAGGACAAAGGTCACGGTACCTGAGGGCAGGAGAGAGGATTATGATTATGATGCCGGCGTACTGATGACATATAATCCCTACACCGGAGTATATAAGGTCATTTATGCCAAAACCTTTAAGATAGATAAGGAAAGGGAATTCGACCCGGCGACGGAGGGACGGCCCTTTTATTACCTTGCGAACGACAGCACCGGTCTTACTCCTGTCGACGGGGGGGATGCTTATGCTGTAGCCGCCGGCCCCGGAATTTATCACTACAGGACCTTCATCCAGCAGAGGATAATGGGCTGCAAGGTAGCAGGACGGGAGGAGTATCTGCTCCTCGATCAGGGCACTCTTGCGGGAGTGGTCTATGATGCCGACGGAAACAAGGTGCGAAGCGTGACCTACCGCTCTACGATTGATAATGAGATCGACAGTAAAAAGAGTGATCTTCTTCAGATGCAGGAGGATGCCGAGGACGAAGGGGAGGACAAGCTCTCTGAAGAAGAGTATGAATCCCTTTATGAGAATGACGATGAGAAAAAGGAGGATGAAACGATTCCTCCGGATACAATGAATGTCCTTATCACGGATGCCGTCATGACGGAAAGCTATGAGAGCTATCTGGGAGTCATTTTTTTCCTGGGGAGCGATCTCTTCAAGGCCATGCCGGCGACTATTCCCGCTACCTTAATGGTATACAGAATGTCGCTGGATGAAGGAGACGGAGGATTTCCGTATCTATCCG
>CACZNY010000327.1 GCA_902782655.1 uncultured Lachnospiraceae bacterium | reverse complement strand
TGGGTATGCTTCACGGGCTCCAGCTCCAGTATCTTCGCTCTTACAGCATTCTCATCAAACACAAGGTCGGGCTGTATATCATATTTTCTTTTGTACGTAAGATAGGATACCCAGTTGTAAGGCTTTTCTTCTGCCTTAAGCCTTGAAAGCTCCCTTGTATAATCATATCGGGAATTAAGATCCGTATTGTCAAGACGCGCGACCTCATTACCGCTGGCCGTTATCACAAGCTCATAATCAGTACCCTTCTGTCTGCATAAGATCTCATTGATCCTGTCAACGGGCATCATGCCGGCATCAAGACCGTTCACGAAAATATTGAACGTAAAATGGGAGGTGAAATAAAAGGCTACCGCCGAGTATGCCACAAGGATCACACCTGCCGCTATAAGCAGGATCTTTACCGCTTTGGGAAGCCTGCGCTTTTCCTTAACGGGAGTTTCTGCCCTGTCATCGAACTTTACATCGGAAGGCTTGTCTTCGCCGGGCTTTTTTTCATCCTTACCGGTCTTGCTTTCACCGGATTTTCCGTCATCCTTTTCCGGACTGCCCTCACCGGCTTTCTTATCATCCTTGCCGGACTTATCATCACCTGCCTTCTTCTCATCCTTTTCAGGCTTCTTATCGGCAGGCTTATTCTCATCCTTTCCGGACTTCTTATCAGCCGGCTTCTTTTCATCCTTTCCGGGCTTCTTATCGACCGGCTTTTCCTCATTCTTTCCGGGCTTGTCCTGGCTCTTTAACGCAGGCTTCGCCTCTGGCTTATCTTCCTTCCCTGCCTTATCCCCGCTCTTTTTATCGTCAGGTTCCTTATCGGGAAGCAGGGCTCCGGCTTTCATCATTTCTTTTTCGAAGGCCTTACCGCTTATTTTGTTTTCTTCTTTATTACTGTCCTTTGAGGTCATTTTCATCAAAAGCGTCTGCAATGGCGCCGCCGGGCGAAACCATCGGAAAGACCTTGTCATCTTCGTGTATCACTGCATCTATGAGCACGGGCCTGTCCTTTACAGCCAGCGCCTTTTTCAATATCTCATCCGTCTCTTCCCTGCTTTCGATGCGGAAAGCGGCGCAGCCCATGGCTTCAGCCACCTTACAGTAGTCCGTCTCATCCTCAAGCACGGTATTTGAATACCTTTTGTCATAGAAGAGGGTCTGCCACTGGCGCACCATTCCAAGCACCCTGTTGTCTATGACGACCTCAATGATGGGAAGATGGTTCCTTGCTGCAGTCATGAGCTCGTTAAGATTCATCCTGAAGCAGCCGTCGCCTGCAATATTAACACAGATATCATCAGGATTTCCAATCTTCGCTCCGATTATGGCACCAAGGCCGTAGCCCATGGTTCCGAGTCCTCCTGATGTAAGGAACTGTCTGGGTTTTCTGAATCTGTAATACTGAGCCGTCCACATCTGATGCTGTCCCACGTCCGTGGACACTATGGCTTTTGACTCCGTCAGGGCGTCAAGCCTTTCCACCACATACTGGCAGGTCAGCCTGTCTTCGGGATAGCTTAAGGGAAAATCCTTCTTATAGCCTGTGACCGTCTTCATCCACTCCTCATGCTTCTTTTCTTCAAGCAGGGGGATGAGATCAGTCAGCACGTCCTTCATGTCGCCTACTATATGGGCATCAGTCGCTACGTTCTTATTGATCTCGGCATCATCTATGTCGATATGGATTATGTCCGCTTCACTCGCAAAGGTCTTCACGTTGCCGGTGACCCTGTCAGAAAACCTTGCCCCGAGGGTCAGAAGCATATCGCACCCGCTGACTCCTTTATTGGAGGCCTTGGTGCCGTGCATGCCTATCATGCCCGTGTAGTGCGGATCGGTCGCATCCACGACTCCCTTGCCCAAAAGCGAATCACAGGCAGGCGAGTCGATCTTTCTGATAAGAGCCCTTACCTCATCCTGGGCACCGGAGATCACTGCACCTCCTCCCACATAAAGGAAGGGACGCTTTGAGGCATTGATCATGTCCGCGACCTTTTGAAGATCCTCCTTCGTATAATGATCAAACTCCTTTCTCTCTGGTATCACGGGAGTCTTCGGAGTAAATTCACACTTCTCGGCAGTGGCGTTTTTCGTGATATCGACAAGAACCGGGCCCGGTCTTCCTGAGCGCGCTATCTTAAAGGCGCGTCTTAGGGTGTCGGCGATATTTGCCACATCCTTTACGATAAAGCCATGCTTCGTGATAGGCATCGTTATGCCTACTATATCCACCTCCTGGAAGGTATCCTTTCCAAGAAGGCTTATACCCACATTTGCAGTTATTGCCACCATGGGTATGGAATCCATGTAAGCGGTGGCTATGCCGGTGACGAGGTTCGTGGCTCCGGGGCCTGAGGTTGCCATGCATACCCCTACCTTTCCGGTGCTCCTTGCGTATCCGTCTGCCGCATGACTCGCCCCCTGCTCATGAGAGGTCAGCACATGATGGATCTCATCCTTATGCTTGTAAAGCTCATCATAAATATTGAGGATGGTCCCTCCGGGATAACCGAAAACGGTATCCACTCCCTCTTCCTTCAATACCTCTATTACAATCTCAGATCCGCTAAGTATCATAGATAATCTCTCTCCTC
>CACZNY010000326.1 GCA_902782655.1 uncultured Lachnospiraceae bacterium | reverse complement strand
TTCCGGCGGAGACTCTGACGGAGGTGATGACGGAGGAGACTCCGACAGCAGCTCCGACGACGGAGGCTCGGATGACAGCGGCTCCGAGGACAGCGGCTCAGATTCAGGCGAGGCAGAGTGAATCAATCAGGGGACGGTTCTGTGATTGATCCAGACGGAGAAGATTCAGGCAGGGCATAATAAAGGGCTGTTTTATGCTTTACACGATAGATGAGATAAAAGAAAAAACGATTCCGATTGCAAAAGCCTACGGAATAAAGAGCATGGGTCTCTTCGGCTCATACGCCAGAGGAGAGGCCGATGATGACAGTGATGTCGATCTTTATATAGATAAAGGCCGTCTGCAGGGATTGATCCAATACTTCTCATTTGTTGACGAGCTGGAAAAAAAGCTTAACTGTCATGTAGATGTAGTATCGACAGGAATAACAGATAGGGATTTCCTTAATGGTATCCTTGCTGAGGGAATAGTGCTTTATGAGGAATGACGATAATGAGATCGTAAACAAGATTATTGGATATTGCAATGATATTGAAAGCCTGATGAGGCGATTGGGTACTATTGGAAGCATGCAAAAGACTCAGATAATGAAATAACCTTGTATAAGCTTCTGGATACCATAGCACTTTTCGAAGACAGGGATCTATGGATAAAGACTTATGAGGATGCTTTGAAGAAAAAGATCAAACCTAGGGATTATTTACAGGAAAAGTACAGGAAGCTGACAAATCCGTCAGCAATCACGGACGATCAGTCATGAGGTAAATATGGGAACAAACGTGGATACCGGCCACGGGAGCTTCTCGAGTCCCAGAGCAATGAAAGAGGGGATCATGTCCTGATGAGCTTAAAACAGAAGTAAAGGAATGCCTGTGAGTCACGGTGAGATAATTGATTGGTTAAAAGCTGGACGGGTTGTAATAATGATAATATGAAATGAAAAAGCTGGGGATAGGGTACGAGAATTATAAAGAGTTCATAGACGGAAATATGTACTATGTGGACAAGACTTTACTTATCAGGGATATTCTTGATAAGGGCGGCAAGGTGACCTTGTTTACAAGACCCAGGCGTTTTGGAAAAACTCTTGCTCTGTCCATGTTACGTACATTTTTTGAAGCAGAATATGACAGGGAAGGGAATGCCATAGACAAAAGCAGGTACTTTGAAGGCATGAAGATAATGGATGCAGGCGGGGAAGTGCTTGCAAAAATGGGTCAGTATCCTGTAATAAAGCTTTCACTAAAATCTGCTAAACAACCGGATTTCTACGGAGCATTCATGAAGCTTCGGGAAGAAATAATTGATGAGTTCAGCAGGCATTACTACCTGAGTAGCTCTGCTAACATTTCGGAAGAAACAAAGAAGGATTTCCTTGAGCTTTTGAAGGGGAAATCCATATGGAGCGAAAAAGAGAGGAAGTTTAGCAGCAATGAAGAGAAATCCGAAGGATTCAGGGAGGAAGTCAGTAAATATGCAACCGCTCTGAAGACTCTTTCGACTTGCCTTAAGCTTCACCATGGAAAGAACGTGGTTGTTCTATTGGACGAATATGATGTTCCTTTGGAGAATGCATATTATTCAGGCTTTTATACTGAGATGGTGGGCTTCATCCGATCCCTGTTTGAGTCTGTACTGAAGACTAATGATGCTCTTGAGCTGGCGGTGATCACGGGATGTCTCAGGATAAGTAAAGAAAGCATTTTTACCGGATTAAATAACCTGCAGACAGATTCTGTCAGAGGCAGGGACTTCGGGGAGTATTTTGGTTTTACTCAGGAAGAAACGGAAGAAATGCTTAAGGCATATGATTTATCAGATAACGTTGATATAGTCAGGGATTGGTATGATGGTTATCTTTTTGGGGAAGCAAACGTATATAATCCTTGGAGTGTGATAATGTACATCAGCCAGCACAGGGGAGCTCCGGAGAGGCTGGCTGAGCCATATTGGTCGAATACATCGTCTAATTCCGTGATCAGGGATATGATCAACAGGGCAGATGATGAGACGAAAAATGAACTGGAAAGTCTGATAGAAGGAGGAACCATAGAGAAGCAGATACATGAGGATATTACATATGAGGATATAGACAAATCAGCTGACAATTTATGGAATTTCCTTTTCTTCACCGGATATTTGCGCGAGGTATCAGAGAGACCGGATGGGGATGACATACTGGCTGCTTTGAGAATACCTAACAGAGAGATAAGGAGTATTTATTCAAATCATATCAAAGGCTGGTTTGATAAAACAATAAAAAGCCTGGATAATACCGCTTTTCATACAGCTGTCCTGCAAAGGGATACTGAGGGAATGAAAGACATCTTAAGTGCACTGTTAAAGAAATCGATCAGCACCTTTGACAGCCTAGAGAGCTTTTACCACGGGTATTTGCTGTCCATGCTTACGGGGATAAAAGACTATACCGCCAAATCCAACAGGGAAGAAGGAGACGGACGTCCGGATATAGTGCTGTTTCCTGATAACCCTGAGGATCCGGCATATATTTTTGAGATCAAAGTAAGAAAAAGATACAGTGAGATGCAGAACGGGCTTGAAGAGGCATTTACGCAGATAAGGCAAAAGAAATACGAAGACGGCATACTGGATGATGGCTATATAGGTGCTGTATCCTACGGCTTATGTTTTTGCAGGAAAGCCTGTATAGTAGGATGTGTGGATCAATCACAGAACCATCCCCTGATTGAGGAAGGGAGACCTGCAAATGGATTTTAAGGTAGGCGTGGGAAAATCTGATTTTGCAGCGCTCAGGGAATCAGGAAATTACTATGTTGATAAGACAGAGCTGATCTACGAGCTTGTTAATGATACCGATAATGAGGTTACGCTCTTTACCAGACCCCGAAGGTTTGGAAAGACGCTCATGATGAGCATGATGGAGAATTTCTTCAGCATACGGAAGAACAGCAGGAACATATTTGAAGGGCTTGCCATTACAGAACATGAGGATTTCTGTAAAGAATGGATGAATCAGTACCCGGTGCTGTTTGTTTCATTTAAGGATGCTGAAGCGGAAACCTATGATGTGGCATACGCCAAATTGATGACGGTCATGGCGGATGTATGCAAATCAAATTCTGATCTAAGCTGTAATGATACGATAGATAAGGATGATCTGGAAGTATTTGCAAGACTGAAGGCGCAAAAAGGAACGGAGAGTGATGTTCAGAATTCGCTGAAGACGGTTATGCGCATGATGAACGCAGCTTATGGTAAGAAGGTCATTCTCCTGATCGATGAGTACGACGTCCCTCTGGCGAAGGCAAGTGAAAGGGATACTGCAAAGAATGGATATTATTCCGGAATGCTTGATGTTATCAAGGGGATCATGAGCACAGCCCTTAAAGATAATGAGTTTCTTAAGCTCGCCGTGATTACAGGATGTCTTCGGATCGGAAAAGAGAGCATCTTTACAGGTACTAATAATTTTGCTTCATATTCCGTTCTGGATGAAGATTTTTCGGATTGCTTCGGCTTTACACATGATGAAGTGGATGCGATCCTTGAGGCGGCGGATCGGACTGACAAGGCGGACATTATCAGGGAATGGTATGATGGCTATACCTTTGGCAACAGCCTGATCTACTGTCCATGGGATGTTGTAAACTATCTTTCAGCCTTGAAAAAGAGAAAGGATGCCAGACCTAAGAATTATTGGAAAAATACCAGCCATAACGGAATCCTGCTGACCTTTGTGAAGCGTACGGATTTTGACGTTGCCGGGAAATTTGAAAAACTGCTAAACGGTGGATCTATAGTTCAGACGATCACGGATGAGCTGACATATGATAGCCTGCATTCCTCGGAGGATAACCTGTGGAGTGTCCTTTTGATGACAGGCTATATAACAAAAGCCGATCCGGATGAAAACGATGAGACGGTTTCGCTGAAGATACCGAATAAGGAAATCGCTTCCATATTTCAGGATTCTGTGGTGAGATATTTTACCGATACAGTGAATACGGATACTATAGAGAACCTGATAGGATCTATGTGGGAAAAGGATGAGGAAAGATCCGGCGAGATATTATCCGGTCTCTTATGGGATACGATAAGCTACAATGATTATCATGAGGACTATTACCATGCATTTCTTGCAGGCGTATTCGTTGGAAGAGGATATGAAGTCGAATCAAATAAAGAGAAAGGTCTTGGAAGACCTGACATCCTTCTGAAGGACAGAAAAAAAAGAAGGGCTATCATTATAGAGACGAAAAAATCAGTGAAAGAAACTGATATGGAAAAGGATTGTGATAAGGCGATAGAGCAGATCAGGGATGAAAAGTATGCTGATGGGCTTTATGGTTATGATCAGATACTATGCTATGGAATTGCTTTTTTTCAGAAGCAGGCTAAGGTAAAGCTCGCAGCTTTATAATTCCGTAAGTCTGGTTTCAGAGGATATGAGAAGGATAGTTCAGAGGAAAAAAGGTTGAATAGCTGATTCCGGTCGCGGGTCTAACAAGATGAAGAGACAAACATTTTGATTAAAACAAATATTCAGGCAGATTCTGTTGCAGGAGGTGTTTTCCTTGGAACACTGATTTTCACCGCAGGGTTTTATGAGTACAGCGGGATGATCGCGGGGGTTATGCTTTCAGGCGGGATGATCTGTCTGTTCGCCGCAAAGAAGCTGGAAACAGATCCTTTCAGGATATATAAGGATGACGGGAGCATAAGGCTACGATGGCAGTTTCTGATCCCGTCATTTTTAATAGTATACTTCTGGATCACCTGCTTGTATGCGGCGGACAAGGGCATGGCTGTGGCAGGAGCGCTTAAGTTCACTCCCCTAATCCTGTGGATGTACCTTTGCCTGCAGATGGACGGAGATGAGAGGGATAAAGTCCTCGGGCTCATCCCGTACTCGGGAGCCGTCATGGTGGTCTTATCGCTTATTCTCTATCCGGCGGAGTATACCAGGCAGATGCTGTGGCAGGCGGACAGGCTGGGAGGCTTTTTCCAGTATTCAAACAGCCTTGCCTTATATCTGCTTTTGGGTCTTCATATACTTGCCTATGTACCTCGGACATCAATGGTTAGGTTTGGGAGACCGGTGAAGCTTACAGCGGCGGGAGTGCTCTGTCTTGGTATCCTGCTTACGGGAAGCAGGAGCATATTGCTTATCGCTATCGTATGGGCTGTAGTCAAAAAAAAAAAAAAAAAGGAGCTCCGTAAGGGAGTATTGATCTTCCTTGCAGGATCTCTGGTATTCATATTGATCTACGCATGTATCCGCGGGAGCTATCAGAATATAGCCCGGATACTGACGATATATAATAAAAACAGCACCATACTCGGACGCATCCTTTACGCAAAGGATGGAATAAGGATGCTCGCAGAATATCCCTTCGGCATGGGATGGCAGGGGTATTACCGTATGCAGCCTGTGCTGCAGCATGGAGTATATACGACCCGGTATGTGCATAATGAATATATTCAGACCGCACTCGACCTTGGAGTGATACCGGCTCTGCTGCTTATCGGATATCTTGCCTTACAGCTTATAAAAGGGAAGCAGGATGAGGCAAAGAAGGGAGCGCTGCTTCTTATCGCAGCGGCGGCTCTTACAGATTTCCACATGCAGTATCTGGTCATAGTGATGGCGGCTGCGCTCTGCCTTGACCTTGGACAGGATGAAAAGGCCAGAAAAGGAAAGCAGGGATCAGCGAAGGAAAATATAATATTGATGTTCATACCGCTCTTTGCTTTCCTGTACTTCCTTGTGGCATTTGCAGCCTTCAGTATAGGAAATGATGAAGCGGGGCTTAAGTTTTATCCTTACTATACGGATGCAAGGATAAGGCAGATGGAGCAGGAGACCTCTCCCGAAAAGGCGGAGGTGCTTGCCGGGGAAGTATTGAAGCTTGCGCCCTGCACATCAAAGGCATATATAAGCCTTGCTGCCATAGCAGCGCTTGAGGCAGACAGCGCAGGGATGTGTGACAATATGGATAAGGCGATAGACTGTGCAAGATATGACACAGACTGCTATCGGCTTTATGACAGATTCCTTTCGGATATGATCCTGGATGACAGAGTATCACGAGCGGAAGCAGATAGTCTGACGGAGATCAGACAGGAGCTTCCAGGGCGGCTTGAAGCGCTGAAAGAGGATACCGACCCTCTGGCATACAGGCTTAGAGATAAGCCGGTATTTTCGATATACTGATATTTGCTATAGAATAAACAGGGAGAATCCCTGATCAATTATGAGGTGATGTATGGGGATATACGTGAATCCCGGCAATGAGAGCTTCTCATGTGATTCGGGCGGTGAAATATACATTGATAAGACAGGGCTGCTGAAGATTTTGAATAAGTCGATAACAGGCCCCAATCATTTTTTTGCGGTCAGTCGTGCCAGACGCTTTGGCAAGTCGATGGCCGCCGGGATGCTTGATGCCTATTACAGCCGGGGCTGCGATTCCAAGGAATTATTCTCCGGGTATGAGATCGCTAAGGATCCGGATTTCAGTACACATCTGAATAAATACAACGTGCTTCACATCGATGTTTCCACTTTTCTGAATGCTGCCAGGAGTTCTGATGATGTGATTCCCATGATGAACCGCAGAGTGCTTAAGGACATGTGGGAAGAGTTTTCATATCTTGACGGGATGGATCCGGAGGATGTCCCTGAAGCGATAAGCCTTATATACAAACATGATAATATACGCTTCATCGTAATACTCGACGAATGGGATTGCATAATCCGAGACGCT
>CACZNY010000325.1 GCA_902782655.1 uncultured Lachnospiraceae bacterium | reverse complement strand
CCGTATGATGGGCATATTTGAGAATTATAAGGATCTGGACAAGATAGGTTCCGTCAGGTCCTGCCGTAATTATTTTGTATATTACGCCCTGGAGTATGACGCTATCTACGCTCACTACGGACAGGCGGCCTACGCAGTACCCCTTCTGGAGTCCGATTATGTGGATAATTTAAGCGGCCTTTCAAATATCGGAGGCATAGTTTTTTACCGCACTTCAGACCGTGTGGCGCCTCATAATGCTTATGCATCCGCAAAGGGTATAGACGCCGGCATCGAAAAAATGGGTTACCGCACTGCATACAGGGATGATTACAAAGGCAAATTTACCTTTGCCAGGGACGACGAGGTGGTGGTTCCCGATTCTTCGGATTCCTACGATGCCAAGGTCGTAAAGCCGGGTTATCTCATAAACAAGCCCTGGTTTGAGTACAATGAGGATGACTGCAAGTATTACAGATATCAGTATGACGGTCCCCAGGTGGACGACGTGAACGGACAGCAGCTGGCAGTTGATAACCTGATCCTTCAGTATTCCGTATGGGAGCAGATCGATGATAAGGGTTATTTGAGCTTTGACTGCCATTCCGGCGGTAAGATGACTTATATCACCCATGGCAAGGCCATCGACGGCGCCTGGATCCGTTATGACGGAGATCAGGGCTCGGTGAGATATTATGATCCTGAGGGCAATGAGATCATTGTCAATCAGGGTAAAACCTGGATATGCATAATCCAGGATTCTAACGGAGATAAAGTTGAAATCAACTAAATGAAAAAGAAATCTTCCAGGAATAACTTTATAATCCAGGGAGGTATTTTGGGCATTGCGGGTATCCTTACCCGTATCATAGGTATGTTTTACCGCATACCTGTCACGAATATCATAGGTCCTAAAGGAAACGGTTATTATGCGGCGGCATATCAGATCTATACGATCATGCTGTTGATATCTTCTTATTCCCTTCCGCTGGCGGTCTCTAAACTGGTAAGTGCCAGGATAGGAGCCGGTGAATACAAAAATGCAGACCGTATATTCAGGGGAGCCTTCAGGTTCGCCGCATGTACGGGCGGTTTTGTCTGCCTTCTGATACTGATAGGCGCGGATTTCTTCGCCACCCATCTCATGAGCGAATCCATGTCGGGCATAGCCCTTAAGGTCTTTGCGCCCACCCTTCTGACAGTGGCCCTGATGGGCGTTATCAGGGGATATTTCCAGGGCATGGGGACCATGATCCCCACGGCGGTATCCCAGATAGTGGAACAGATCGTAAATGCGGTGGTCAGCATACTTGCGGCAAAATATCTGTTTGATTATGGTTTAAGGGTCGGCGCGCTGTTACAGAATGATAACTATTCAGCGGCTTACGGTGCTGCAGGCAGTTCGCTTGGTACCGGGGCAGGCGCCCTGGCAGGCTTTTTGCTGCTGTCTGCGATGCTCCTTCGTGAGAGCCGTACCCTTAAGAAAAAGCAGAAGCTTGAGATGGCAAGGCGGGCAGAGCCTTACAGCGATATCATGAGGATACTGCTTCTGACCATAGTTCCTGTGATACTCAGCACGGCGGTATACAATATCGGCGAGCTTTTGTCCAATTCAGTCTTTAACAGGATAATGATGTTAAAGGGCTTCGGGGATACCAAGTCTTATACCTGGGGCGTGTACTCGGGAGAGTATAAGGTCCTTTTGAATGTCCCCATAGCTCTTTCCAACGCCATGTGTTCATCGGTGGTACCTGCCCTGACGGCCTGTATGGCTGTAAGGGATTTAAAGGGAGCCAGGCGTAAGATATCCCAGGTTATGAGATTTATGATGATACTGGCCTTCCCCTGTGCGGTGGGCCTGGGAGTGCTGGCACGTCCCATCATGGCCATGCTGTTCAAGGACGGTTATGATCTGGCGGCAAAGCTCATGCATCTGGGCTGCATCAATATAATCCTTTATTCCATATCCACGCTTTCAAACGGTATCCTCCAGGGAATCAACAAGATGAACATCCCCGTGAGAAACGCCGTGATCTCGCTTATGCTTCAGATGGGGGTTCTCATAGCCCTGCTCAATTTTACCGATCTGGGGATCAGATCCGTCATAATCGCGAATTTCTGTTTTGCACTGTTCATGAGTATTCTGAATCATATGGCCATCAGGAAATATATCAGATACAGACAGGAGACCTTCAGGACCTTTGTGATGCCCGGTATCTGTACCGCCATAATGGCGCTGGTGGTTTTTGTTGTATCAAAGATAATGGATTTGGTATCAGGCAATATTGCAAATGTTATGATCTCCATGATAGTGGGAGGTCTGGTATATTGCTATCTTGTCATAAAACTCAGAGTTATTTCGGTCAGTGAATTAAGGCGCTTTAAGATGGGAGAATTCCTCGTCGCATTCCTGAGGCTTAATGATGAGGAACTCTATGAGTAGGCGCATCGCTGTCATCGGGGGCGGTGCTTCCGGGATCTTTGCGGCCCTGGGGGCCAAAAGGACAGGAGCAGATGTGACTGTCTTTGAACGTAATCCCATTATTGGAAAAAAACTTCTTCTCACCGGAAACGGTAGGTGTAATTTCAGTAATCTTACTTTGACCGGTGATCATAATGCCGCTTTTTATTCCCGCGGTGATATCCTTGCACAAAAAATACTGGGTAAATTTTCTGTAAAAGATACATTAAAAGTCTTTGAAGATGCAGGCATAATAGTGTATGATAAAGAAGGGTATCTTTATCCCGCATCCAATCATGCATCATCCGTCAGGGACGCTCTTGAATTACTGCTTTTAAGAGAAGGCGCAGTGATACGTACGGATATCAAGGTGACGGGGATAAAAAGACATGATGGGGACCATGGATTTGAACTAACCATGTGCGGCGAGGACGGCGTCATGCAGACAGAAGTTTTTGACGCCTGTATAATTGCCTGCGGCGGCAGGGCCTATCCTGATACCGGATCGGACGGTTTCGGATATAAGCTCTGCAGGAAGCTGGAGATACCGGTGGTGAAGCCTTATCCGGCTCTCACCAAATGCCTGTACGAAGAGGATCCGCTTTCACTGGCATCGGGGGTCAGATGTGACTGCAGGATCACTCTAATGATCGACGGGGCGGTTTCGGGTTCGGATAAGGGCCAGCTTCAGATCCTTAAGGATGCCATCTCCGGGATAGTGACCTTCCAGCTCTCAGGGAGAGCCATAAGGGCTTTTGAGGAAGGAAGGGACGTGACCTTTGTCCTTGATCTTTATCCCTATAATACGGACTGTGGTGAGAATGATGATCCGTCCGGTTACGGAGGGATGCAGGATATCGAAGAACTGCTTAAGTTAAGACGCAGTCATGACGGACTTAAGGTAAAGGATATTTTTACCGGAATATTCGTAAAACCGCTTTCGGACGCCATATTTAAAAAGGCGCAGATCACGGATACGGATGCCAAGGTCTCAACTCTTGATGAGAGTGTGATAAAGGATCTTGCCCGTCAGGTCAGGAACTGGGAGATAAAGATGAACGGCCATGGTTCCTTTGCCCAGTGCCAGGTGTGCAGCGGCGGAGTGGATCTGTCGGCGGTGGATGAGGACCTGATGGTAAAAGATATACCGGGACTGTATGTCACAGGGGAGCTTTTGGATGTGGACGGCATCTGCGGCGGATATAATCTTCAGTTTGCCATGTCATCGGGGATAGTGGCAGGAAGATCGGCTGCATGTAATCAATGTCATTAACTTAAGTCCTGCATAAGGTATATCCCGCGCAGGCAGGCACACTTTGGAGCGAGTTGATTTTCTGTCTGAGCGAAAAAGGGTGCCGCCGTTGCAGGCAAAGTGTCGGTCTTAAGTTAATGACATTAATATAGAAGTGGCTTTTAAATTAAAAAGGGGGAGGCATAAAAATGGACAATCAAAAGTATAAGGAGATCCTTGATAACGTCTCAAAGGTCATCGTGGGCAAGGAAGATGT
>CACZNY010000324.1 GCA_902782655.1 uncultured Lachnospiraceae bacterium | reverse complement strand
CTTCCCTTCATGGCCTGCTTTACGGCATAAAAGGAAGCCCTGTGCGGACAGCCTGCGCAGAGCACGGGCGGTCTTGCCGGAGGCTTTGGCGCATCGGTACAGTCAGGCGCTGCCCCGGCCTCCTTCCCGAAAAGAAAGCTGCTTAATATCCTTTGGGCACTGTCTGCGCTGTTTTCTCCGCTATGGGGCACATCCCCGCTAAGCTTCCCGTACACCTTAAGCCCAAGGCCATGCCTTCCCGCAAGCTTCAGCAGGGCTTCCTCCATATAGGGACTCAGCTCTTCATAGCAGAGCACCTCCTTTACACCGTGAAGAGCCTTCAGAAGGAAGCTCTCAGGCGTCGGGTAGGGAGTGCCGACCTTTATGAAACGGATATCCGGATGCTCCTTAAGGAACTCCCGAGCGTAAGAATAGCTGTCGCCCGCCGCAAGGACGGCTTTTTCTGATTCTCCCCGGAAGCTGTTGAAACGCGAGGCTGAAAAGTCCTCTCCGATCACGGGATTCCTTTTTTCCATCATCGCGTGATTTTCAAAGGAAAGCCTCGGGAATATCACCCATTTTTTTGAATCTTTTATAAAGCCCTCATACTCATGAGCCTTGAAGTGATCGGGCACCTCTATTGACGCGTACGCGTGATCCACCCTGGTGGTGGGTCTCAGTATCACGGGAGTCCTGTATTTTTCCGAATATATGAAGGCCTCCTGCACCATCTCATAGGCCTCCTCAGGAGACACGGGATCAAAGACAGGTATCCTTGCAAACTCGGCAAACCGCCTTGTATCCTGCTCCGTCTGTGAGGAAATGGGGCCCGGATCATCTGCCGATACCACTACAAGACCTCCCTTTACGCCTACATAGGCAAGGCTCATCAAGGGATCGGATGCCACGTTAAGCCCCACCTGCTTCATGGTGACCAAAGCCCTCGCGCCTGAATATGCGGCGGCTGCAGCCACTTCCATGGCAGCCTTTTCATTGACCGACCATTCGACATGCATTCCCTCATATCTGTGACCGGCCAGAGCCTCTATGATCTCCGAGGACGGAGTCCCCGGATAGCCTGCCGCCAGATTTACTCCGGCCGCCATCGCTCCCAGCGCAATGGCTCCGTTTCCCATTACATATACTTTGCTCATAGCTTTATATCCTCCGTTAAAAATCAGTCAGGGGACGGTTCTGTGATTGGTTCACCCCAGATATCTCCCTCTAAGCTCCGAAAGCTCAGCCTTACCGACTCCCAGCTCCTGCTCCAGATATCCTTCGATCGATCCGTATCTTTCGGTCAGCGTATCTATTGCCCTATTCATAAAGCTCTCGATCGCCCCTCCGGATATGAAAAGCAGAAGGTCCAGCTTATCCCCCTCCAGGTGACAGGCCTCCGCCTGCTCCCTTGCAGCAGCCAGCTTCTTTTCATTTACCTTATTAGTGATCAGATAATCCTCCATGACCGTCTCCCTCGATGCCCCCAGGGCAAACAGGAGAAGCATTGCAGCGCAGCCGGTGCGGTCCTTCCCGTCTGTACAGTGCCAAAGTATCGCCCTGTCACTGTCAAGCTCAAGTACAGCCCTAAAGAAAGCCCTGTATGCCTCCTTCCCCCGCTCGTTCAAAAGAAAACCCTGATATATATCGGTTTTCAGGATACCGGATTCACACATCCCGTTAAGCAGCGCGATGCGGTCAGCAGACGGATCGGTATATTTCGAGAGTATTTTACCGATCCCGGCAAGAGCCTTCTCAGCCGAGCCTCCGGATTTTTTGATAACCTCAGGATTGCCTTCTACCGCTTCCTTAAGATCCATCACCGAGTGAAAAAGGTTCTCACATCCCGGAACATCCGGATCGGGCATAAGGCTTTTCTCTTCCGTCATACGAAAATCAACGATAGTCTGGAGATGATACCTTTTCTGCAAAATGGAAACTGCCTCTGCCTCCGCCTGATCTATCCTGGCAGTTCTTATCAGCAGTCCCTTTTTTATTGCCTTACCTCCGGCGGCATAGCCTCCAAGCTCTCTTGCATTCGGTATTCCGGGCAGTTCTAAAAGATGATCGGTCATTTCATTTTCTCCTCTGTAAAGATGGTTTTGACTTCGTCCCAAGCTGATCGCGTGAAGCTTCCCCTGTGTAACCCGCCGTAATACACCTCAATGATATCAGGCTGCAGACCGGACAACTGCTTTAGCTTAACACTTATCCTGCCCTTATGCCAATAAGAAAAGGTGTCAGAAGTTTTCCCCCTGACACCCTGAAAGTCTTTGATACGGATCCTTATCAGCCCTTTAAGACCTTATATCCCATATACCTCGACAGCTCCTCAAGCTCATGTTCATAGTCCCCGAAGATCAGCACCTGATGATGTCCGAAGCCCGCAAGATTGTGCATATAGGTTCTCGCATCATCCATCTGTATATAGTAATAGGGACTGCAGTACACGTCATCATACTCTGTGCGGATGACCTCTCCCGTCTTGATGCATATGGTATCACCGGCAGGGTTGAAGCGCCCAAGGGTCACCTTATCCTGTTCGTTTTCGGTAAAGTCCACCTGCAGCTTCCCGCCGAAGCCCTGTCCGGTAAAGGCCCAGAGCTTGTAATTTAAGGGCTTCGTGCCATAGCCGTTCATCTGAAGCGCAGGCACTGCATGATGGATGCGCAGCAGCTCGTCCGTCTCATGATTTGGGTTGCCCATGAAGCAGGGACGGTTCGCCGTATACTGCATGATGCACATGGCCATGAGAGCGTTCAGATCCTCCTCACACCCGCTGGGTATACCTTCATCCTTCATTATGGAGTGGCACATGCAGGGAGTGAATTTCCTGTTCTGCGGGATCTCAGAGGTGCAGAGCTCATGGCAGGCCGTAGTGAAGGCATTGCACTGATATATATCCATCATCTTCTTAGCAGCGAGATAATACTTTATATCATTTATGAACCATTCGGTATTGACCTTTGTATCCTTTGAGCCGCCTAATATCTTATCTGCAATGGGCTTTGCCTCCTCATCGGT
>CACZNY010000323.1 GCA_902782655.1 uncultured Lachnospiraceae bacterium | reverse complement strand
GCAAGGCCGAGAGCCGTGATAGTCTGCTTCATAGCCTGTGCAGTCGGGATCGCATTTGAGGTGACTGCCCTTAAGGCTGCAGCAGCGGTGAAGGAGAAGAGCATGAAGCTTATCCTGCTGCTTCCTCTGGCAGCGGAGATCATTGCTTTTCTCATAGCTTTTGCGGCTCCCATACATGACTGGGTATACTATGCGGGGAGCATCATAGCCCTTGCGGCAGCTGCTGCCGCATCCATAAGCATGATAATGCAGTATAACCTTTTGACGACGAGACCGCTCCCGGAGTTTCACAACAGGGAAGGAGGCAACCAGGATGTTGGAAAATAAGAGAGTATCCAGATACCTTGCAATACCGGCCGTTCTGCTTTTTTCACTTCTTACGGCCGTGGTTCCTGCCTTTGCCTATGAGGCGAGGTATGTCAATCCCGAGACCGGGTATGAAGCCTATATAATAGACGATGAGGAGCTTCTTACTGATGCGCAGGAGGAAGAGCTTTTGGGTGCGTACATGAAGCCCATTACCGAATACGGCGGGGTATCCTTCGTCACTGCATCCTCGTCCAATGCGGAAAGGACGGCGGCTGACTTCTGCTACAGCCTTTTTGACAATGACAGCGGTACCACGCTTCTTATCGATATGGGGGAGAGAAGGATCGCCATCATGAGCAGCGGTGTGATCTATAAGACCATAACCAAAAACTACGGGAATATCATTACCGATAATATTTACAAATATGCGACGAATGAGGACTATTACGGCTGTGCCGCAGAGGGCTTCGATGAGATGCTGATAAAGCTTGAGGGCGGCAGGATAGCTGAGCCCATGAGATATGTTTCCAATCTGCTCATGGCCATAGTTTTTGCCCTGATCCTTAACTTTATCTATGTCTGGATAAAGAAGGGCAGGGCTTCGGTGGACAGCGAGGCCCTGATAGCGGCTGCGGCAGGTGCGGTCATAGGGACGGCCGTAGGCAGGAATCTCGTGCACAGCCACAAGGTTCGTCACAGCTCCGGCTCCGGAAGCGGAGGCGGCGGAGGCGGCGGAGGCGGAGGCTTCTCCGGGGGAGGCGGAAGCCACGGGTTCTGAGCACAGCCCGGAGTCTGCTTCCTGCAGATTATGCGTGACAGGTCTGGCAGCGAAGAAGAACGGAGGTTCATTCAAGGTCACCTTAAAGTACAATGAAAAGACAAAGACCTATCTTTATGGCGGAAGCGCGACATTTAAGTTCACTATAACTGATGCTGTAAGGATAACGATGTAGGAGGAAGCACGGGGACGGTCCGTTTACGGGCAACAGGGCATTAAGGATCGTCCTCAAAGAAAAGCTTACAAGGAGCAGAGGATGAGTCAGGCGGATGTGGTATTTAAGAGGATGTGCGAGGATATCCTTGCGCATGGTACGGATAATAAGGGAGAGGAGATACGTCCTCACTGGGAGGACGGCACTCCGGCCTATACCCTGGCCTGCTTCGGAGTGGTGAACAGGTATGATCTTTCATCTGAGTTTCCGGCGCTTACCTTCAGGAAGATAGCCTTTAAGACCTGCATAGATGAGCTTTTGTGGATATGGCAGAAGCAGTCGGAAAATATCAAAGATCTTAAGGGGCATATCTGGGACTCCTGGGCAGACGATGAGGGCTCCATAGGAAAGGCCTACGGGTACCAGCAGGCGAAGAAGCATTTTTATACGGATGTGAAGGAGGAGGCTCTTATCAAAGCCTTCGGAGGGCTCACAGGAGCCAACGGCCATGTCTACGCCGAAAAGGAGACAAGAGACGGCAGGGAAGGCTTCCTTATGACACAGCTTGACAAGGCGGTCTATGACCTTAAGACCACGCCCTTTTCGAGGCGCATCCTTGTCACGATGTGGAATCCCGAAGAGCAGTATGAGATGCATCTTGCTCCCTGCGCCTATGAGATGACCTTCATGGTCACGAGGGATGAGGCAGGGGAAGGGCTTGTGCTGAACGGAATACTGAATCAGAGATCGAACGATCTCCTCGCCGCGGGAAACTGGAATGTGGTGCAGTATTCCGTCCTTATCCATATGCTTGCCCATATCTGCGGCATGAAGGCGGGAGAGTTCGTCCATGTGATAGGCAATGCGCATATCTATGACAGACATGTTGAGATAATAAAGGAGCTTATCAGGCGTCCGCAGTATCCGGCGCCGAAATTTTCCATTATAAATGATGTGAAGGATTTCTATGATTTTACTCCGGAGGATTTCTCGCTGACGGACTACAGCTACGGCCCCCAGGTTGAAAACATTCCGGTAGCCATCTGATCCCATGGGAAGGAAGCTTATAAGGTTCATACCGGCTTTGGTATGGATGGGCATCATATACTGGCTGTCAGACAGGCCTGCCTGGGAGTCCTCCCTGCAGAGCGGGGGCATCACATTAAAGAGTATAATGCTTATCCCGGGAGCCGCTGACCTTAGCGAAGCAGGGCGTCAGGATCTTGCCCTTGCCCTTGAGCCCCTCATAAGGGATACGGCGCATATAGCGGAATATGTCATTTTGTTCGCAGCCGTCTTTTTCGCCGTGGGAGCCTTTTCCTGCGGGGATAAGAAAAGAGCCCTTATTTCCTTATTTATCTGCTTTCTTTATGCCTGTACCGACGAGTGGCATCAGGGCAGTGTCCCGGGAAGGGCAGTGCAGCTTTCCGATATAGCCTTTGACACGGCAGGCGCCGCAGCCTCCATGGCATTTCTTCTTTTCCTGAAAGCAGGGAAAAACGGCATAAAAAAAGACAGAGTATGACAAAAGAAGCATCACTCTGTCCTTTGTCCGCGGGGAGATGGACGGTTATTGGTCCGGGATCGATCGAAGAACCGTCATCTGACATTGCATAAATGGAAAGAAATATAGTAGAATATCTCACTAAGTTCACTAAGTGAT
>CACZNY010000322.1 GCA_902782655.1 uncultured Lachnospiraceae bacterium | reverse complement strand
TTCTTTCTGGTACTATGATATCGGAGCATTTGTTTTTGCAGGTGACGAGACAACGGTTTCAGTTTCCGGAAGGGAATATATTACTTCCGAAACCCGATAACACGAATAAGGAAAAGGGTATGTTATACCTGTAATGGGTGTATATTTCAAGTGAATTATGCAACCAGGATCCGCGGAACGCGGAGTTCTCTTGTTTTTGCAGTTGTTAATTGATACAATAAATAACTGCAATTTTTTTTTGCCGGTATCCGCAGGATATGCAGGCTTCTACAGTAAGCGAAATATGATATTCCGCAGCCTGTAAAGCCTCCGGCAAATGTGCTCGGATTTTGTAAGGAAACATGCGGCTTTCGGACGGTGCCGGATGCGCATGGAGCATCTGAACCGCACTCAAAATCCGACGCAGAAAATGCCAGAACCCCAATAGTTTTGATGTTTTATATAAAAAGGGGCGAATCTTATCATGAATAAAGAAAAAACAGGTAATTCGGGAGCCATTCCCGAAGATACTACAGAGGAATTGAATCTCGAGGTTTTGTCGGAGATACTTGAGGAGCACAATACGCCCCACAGCGTCATGTGGATGGGCAGTGATGCATTCGGCAATGTGTACAGGTATATGCTCCGGTATATGAACCGTTATCAGGGAACAGCCTATAAGCTGCTCTTTACAGCGCATATAAGTCCCGGTGACTACAGCGAGTCCGAGATGAACGATATGATCGCTCATGTGAGAGAGGTCTTAAGAGAATCCTTAAGAAACAGCGACATCATGATGCAGATCGGTACATCCAGTTTCTTCCTCATGCTTCCTGAAATAAGTGAATACAATGTCGAGCGCGTGATAGAACGGATAAATAAGGACTGGGAGAGGGATCCTTATGCTGACAGGATAGAGCTCACGGTAGAAAAGGACTGTATAAACCGCGAACTCAGAGACCTGCGCTACGGATCCGAAAAGCACTCCGACTGGATAGTGGTGGTAGATGACGACATGGCCAATCTCACCTTTGTGGGGAATGTGCTGAGCAAAAACAATATGCGTGTCTCGGCTATCCGGTCAGGTCAGGCTTTCCTGGATTTTATGAAAGACAATAAACCCGATCTCATACTGCTCGATGTGAAGATGCCGGGGATGGACGGCTTCGAAACCCTGCACCGGCTGAGGGAGCAGGTGGGCGGCACTTCACGCATTCCCGTGATCTTCCTGACAGGTGATGAAAGTGAGGAGACGGAACAGAGAGGACTGGATCTTGGAGCCATGGACTTTATAAGGAAGCCGCTTATTCCGGGGAGCCTTATAGTAAGAGTACGTCATACGCTTGAGCTTGTACGTCTGCAGAACCGGCTGGCTGAGGAGGTAGAGCGCAAGACAGAGGAAAATGAGAGCCTGCTGCTGCACATAGTCAGGGCTTTGGCTGATGCGATAGATGCAAAAGATACTTATACGAACGGACACTCGGGGCGGGTCGCGGATTACGCCAGAGAGATCGCCAGAAGATACGGATATTCGGAAGAGGAGCTTAAGAATATCTATATGATGGGACTGCTTCATGACGTAGGCAAGATAGGCATACCGGACGCAGTCATAAATAAACCTGCAAGGCTCACTGATGACGAGTTTGACATCATAAAGAATCATCCCGTTATGGGGGCCAGGATACTGAAGAATATAAAACAGCTGCCCCAGCTCACGGACGCTTCAAGGTGGCATCATGAAAGGTATGACGGGACAGGATATCCAGACAGACTGAAGGGGGAGGAGATACCGGAGGAAGCCAGGATAATATCGGTTGCCGATTCCTATGATGCCATGACAAGCCGCAGAAGCTACAGGGAGCCGCTCACTCAGGAGGCTGTAAGAAACGAGATATTACAGGGGCGCGGCACTCAGTTTGATCCCCGCTTTGCAGATATAATGCTCAGCATGATAGACGAAGATAAAAAATTCGAGATGAGAGAACCCTGATATGAGTGAGGAACACGAAGAAAACGGGCTGTTCAGGGTCTCCCAGCTTATAATACTGATCGGATATACCTTCTTCTCCGTGCTGCTGTCAGTGGAAGCCTTCCTGCTTTCCTGGGAGAAATGGGCGGTGCTGCTCGTCCTTACAGGTGTGGCCATTGGGTGGCTGCTCCATCTTCAGCAGCACTTCACTCCTTCCAACAGATTATGGATATATTCGGTCCTTATGATGGCGACCTTCTTCTTTTACGGCACCCATGAGACGAGCACCTTTGACCTTGCCCTTGTTATGTCGGTAGTCATAGCGCTGTATACCATGACAGGCATCAAAAAGCTCATCACTCTCTGTCAGATATCCTATTATATAACCATGGCATATGAGCTCATTACCATGATCCTGCGCGAAGCCGTCTTTGACAGCCTGGATATAAGCCGGATACTGCTTCACCTGCTGATGATAATGATGGCGGGAATGATCTCAAGGATCATCATCGATAAGTGGGAATCCATGCAGAAGGAATCAAAGGACGAGATAGAGTTCCTGAAGGATTCCACGGATCGTCTGGATGATTTCCTTGCAAACGTATCCCATGAGATAAGGACACCCGTAAATGCAGTGGTGGGTCTTTCCGGAGTATGCATAGGCAGAGAGAGGGACAGGGGGAAGCTTGAGGATCTGAAGGCGATACAGAGGGCGGGTAAAAGAGTGGCCGAGCAGATCACTGATATCCTTGATTACTCCGAGATAGACCGGGGCATCCTTGCCAGGTACGATGAAGACTACATACTGGAATCCATACTGCAGGACATCGTCACACAGATCAGGATGTATAAAAAACCGGAAACGGAGCTCATCCTTGACGTAAATCCGGCAATACCTGCCGTGATGAATTCGGATGCCGGCAAGCTTAAAAGGATACTGTGGCATCTGATCATGAACGCTCTGAAATATACCTATGAAGGCGCGGTGTATGTACGAGTTTCCTGCTCGGAAGAAAGCTATGGCATAAATCTTAATATTGAGGTCACTGATACGGGCATAGGGATGACGATGGAGGAGCTTTCAAGAGTCAGGGAAAGATTCTATCAGGCGGATTCGGGACGTTCCAGACAGGAAAGCGGTCTGGGACTCGGTATCCCCATAGCGGCAGGATTCGTATCACTGCTCGGAGGCTTCATGACCATCGACTCTGTACGTGACAAAGGTACTACAGTGCGAGTGTCCATCCCGCAGAAGATAACTGATCCCAGGACCTGCATGGCTCTCACAAACCGTGAAAGGCTCTGTATCGGCGGCCTTTTTGATTTTGACAAATTCCCTAATCCGCATGTCAGGGAGTATTATAACCGGATGCTGGGCAATATCGTGCGTGGAATGAACGTGCAGATGCACAGGGTAGAAAATGCGGAGAATCTGAGAAAGCTGGTCTCGTCGATCAACCTCACCCATCTTTTCGTGGGGACAGAGGAGTATATGACAGATCCTGAATATATCGAAAAGCTTACCAGGGAAATGCTCGTTGTATTGGTTGCTGATTCGGGGTTCGCGCTTCCGGCGGGATCACGGATAAGGCTGATGGAGAAACCCTTCTATTGCTTCCCTGTCATTCAGCAGCTTAATTCAAAGCCGGGGGATGATGAAAGGGAGGTAAGAATGACCTGCCCGGGAATAAGAGCCCTTGTAGTCGATGACGAGCCGATGAATCTTATCGTGGCTAAGGGCATATTCTCAGGCTATGGCATGAGCATGGTATCTGCCGAGTCAGGAGAGGAAGCCATAGAGCTTTGTACGGAAAACAGGTTTGACATCATATTCATGGATCACATGATGCCGGGCATGGACGGCATAGAGACCGTGAAGAGGCTGCACTCTGAAAAGCTAAATAAAAGCGCGGATACACCTATAGTAGCGCTCACGGCAAATGCTGTCAGCACTGCCAGGGAGATGTTTATGTCTGCCGGCTTTGATGGCTTTGTAAGCAAGCCCATAGAGCTCGCAGAGCTTGAAAGAGTGCTGAAAAAAGTGCTTCCGAAGAATGCGATCGTATACGGTGACGGCTCCGAAAACACGGCCCGCGCCGGTGATGAATGGGCGATGCTTGATAATTCGGGCATTGACACCGAAAAAGGCCTTCATTATTCACAGGGTGATGAGGAGCTGTATAAGGTGCTTCTGAAGCGTTTCGTCGAGGAGGCGGAAGCCAAGAAAACGGCTCTTTCCACGGCATATAAGGAAGGAGACAATAAAAACTATGAGGTATTCGTCCACGCTTTGAAGAGTACATCCAAGATGATCGGCGCTGCGGAGCTTTCAGATCAGGCAAAGGAGCTTGAGGAGCTGGCTAAGGCCGGAGGTCAGGGCATAACGGGAAGTCTGCATGACAGGATGATGGAAATGTATATGCATGTCGTCAATGTGATAAGGGAAGCGCTGGAGGGTATGCCGGATGTGCCATCGGAGCCGGCAGATGCCCTGGACGGATCGGAGGTGCTGGAATTTGCTCCGGTACAGGAAGGAGAGGA
This sequence comes from uncultured Lachnospiraceae bacterium, assembly GCA_902782655.1. Taxonomy (GTDB): domain Bacteria; phylum Bacillota; class Clostridia; order Lachnospirales; family Lachnospiraceae; genus NK4A144. The sequence continues at coordinate 2,704 of CACZNY010000322.1, read as the reverse complement.
GTAGGAAATGCGGTTCATCAAATGGCTCCGGGCTGAAATAGACAGGGATGATCTGGATTTTCAGGAAAAGAAATTCCTGCTGCTTTCTTTCGTAGCCGATTTTTTCGTGCTGTGCGTATTCCTTGCGGATATTGTATTGAAGGAAAATATCGTCGAGATCGCTGCGCTTGGAGTGACGGTGGTAGTTGCTCCTGCGATATCACTTACAAGCATCCGATGGCACAGACCTGAGCTGGGAGCGCAGATCATAGGTACAGGGATCGTTTGCATCCTGCTCCCGCTGGCTTTTTTTTACGGAGGTGGCCTTCACGGCGGAGCTGTTTACTGGTTTGCATTCGCCTACCTCTTTATAGGGCTTATGATCACGGGTGTATGGCGGCTGATACTTCTGGTTTTTTTGACACTGCTTACTGCGTTTGTATTTTATGCGGCCTGGAGGTTTCCTGAGCTTATCCATCCGCACCCCGTAATGATGGGAATCAAGGATGCCGCCGTATCGGCTGTATATGTCGGGATCGCCATCTATATCATGGTCTGGTTTCAGAACAGGCAGTATGCGAGGGAAAACAGGAAGGCAAGAAAGGAAGCCGAAAAGGTCGAAAGCGTCAGCAAAGCCCAGAATCTTTTCTTTTCCAACATGAGCCATGAAATAAGGACCCCCATAAATACCATCCTCGGTCTGAATGAGATGATACTCAGGGAGGATATTTCCGATGAGGTCGCCGAGGATGCGGCAAATATCCAGGCAGCAGGCAAGATCCTGCTCCATATAATCAATGATATACTCGATATGTCAAAATTCCAGTCCGGGCAGATGAGGCTTTCGCCGGTAAACTATAATACAGGAGATATGCTGTCCGAGATAGTCGCCATGCTCTGGATAAGGGCAAAGGATAAGGGGCTGTCTTTTCACGTGAATATCTCTCCCGACATACCGTCAGGGCTTTACGGCGATGAGGTACGGGTCAAACAGATATTACTGAATCTTCTTAACAATGCGATCAAATATACCAAGGAGGGATCCGTGACCCTTTCCGTACAGTGCGGAGACCGGGTCGGGGATGTCATCAATATAGTCTATTCGGTCACGGATACAGGCATCGGGATCAGGAAGGAGCATATACCTCATCTCTTTAACGCCTTCAGCAGGATGGAAGAGGATAAAAACCGCTATATAGAAGGAAGCGGTCTCGGGCTGTCCATCGTAAAGCAGCTGGTGGACCTGATGGGGGGATCAGTGACGGTAAACAGCGTATATACAAAGGGATCCACCTTTGTGGCCACGATACCCCAACGCGTCGTAAATAATGAGGCGGTCGGAGAGCTTGATATAGAGCAGCATCATGCCGGCATGCAGCGCCCGGTGTACAATCAGAAATTTGAAGCTCCTGAGGCGCAGGTGCTTGTGGTGGATGATAACGAAATTAATCTTCTGGTAGTTGCCAAGCTTCTCCGTAAGACCAGGATAAAGCTTGATACTGCCGTAAGCGGCGCAGAAGCATTGCTTAAAACACTGGAAACAAAGTATGATGTCATTTTCATGGATCACCTTATGCCTGAAATGGACGGGATAGAGTGCAGTCAGCTGATAAAGGAGCAGACAGGCGGAAAGAGCAGGGATTCCAGAGTCGTTGCTCTTACAGCCAATGCCGGACAGGAAGCGAGGAAGCTTTTTGAGCAGAAGGGCTTTGACGGGTATCTGGAAAAGCCGGTAAGCGGCGAAGCTCTCGAAAACGAGCTGATCCGGCAGCTGCCCAAGGAGCTTTTGCAGATGGCAGGCGAGGGCGCAGATATAGCAGAGGAGTCCGTACAATGGCTGTAGACCCATGAGAGGAAGGAAGCCGTGCTCATAACGACTGACAGCATAGCGGATCTTCCGAATGATCTGATCAGGAAATACAGGATAAGCGTGATACCCCATAATGTGGTCACTGCCGACGGAAGGTTTAAGGACGGTGTCGAGATAGATACGGACGGGGCTCTGGCCTATATCAATGAACACGGGCACAGCATTAAGGCTCTTCCACCGGAGGTGCAGGAGTATGAAGCTTTTTTTGCCGACAGACTGTCGAAAGCCAATGATGTGATACATATATCAGTATCAAAGGAGCTGGCCGGCAGCGGATATCAGAATGCATCCAAAGCTGCTGCCGCCTTCGGAAATGTGGAGATCTTTGACAGCGGCACCTTATCCGGCGGGCAGGGCTTCCTTGCGATACTGGCATGCAATCTTGCGGAAGAGGGAAAGACTCCCGAACAGATAAAAGAGGGACTTCAGGAGCTGAAGCCATCCGTGCATACGAGCTTTATCGTAAGGGATATGACGCAGCTGGAACAGGCGGGACAGATCTCAGGCAATATGGCGGGAATCATAAACGCGCTGATGATAAGGCCGGTGCTTGACGTAAAGAACGGGAGACTGAAGATCAGGGGATTTCATGTGGGCCCCAGGGAAAGAGTCTGGCGCAGGTATATAGAGACGACTTTTAAGAATCCATCAAGGATAGACACAAAAATCCTGCTGATATCCTATGCCGGAGTGACAATGCATGAGCTTAATGATTTCAGACAGATGATAGAAAAGACCATCCGCTTCGAGGATGTTTTTGTAAGGAAGGTTTCGCCTTCACTTGCTGTAAGCAGCGGAGCCGGCACCTTCGGACTGACTTATATGACGGTGTAATCATAGAAATCCGGAGCACTA
>CACZNY010000321.1 GCA_902782655.1 uncultured Lachnospiraceae bacterium | reverse complement strand
TACAGCCACAAGCAGCAGTACGCCAAAGCCAAGATATCCAAAGCCCTCATATTGCAGCAGGGCGACAGGAAGACCAGGCAGTATGGCAATGCCCATGGAATTAAACAGTGTGTTCAGATTTGCTTCATATGAGCCCGCTCCAAGGCTCATGCCCCTGCCTACCGCAAACGCCCCGAATACATAGAGACAGGCTGCTCCTGTCATGCAATATACAGCCCCGTAAAGAATGGTTCTTCGCAAATCCTTATACTCTGTCAGATACTCAATAAAGCTCATAAACGCTATACCGCCGCACATAGCCCAGATATAAGGATGTATCAGTATCGCAATTGTAGAAAAAGCAGCGTAAATCAGGCAGTTTTTCATCACATTCGATCTCAGGTCAAGCCTTATCCATAAGTAAAAGCCTGCCAGTATAAGCCAGTGTGATGTGAGGGATGTATGATAAAACATCCTGTAAAGCATCACCCAGCTTAAAGAATAAAACGCGGAAGCGATCAACGAAGGTTTAATTCTTTTTATGTATTCATATATTATCAGTGAACCCATACCGCCTGTCAGCGCCATAGAGAGCATCCCATATATCCCAAGATACTGAAAGACACGCGGCAAAAGAGGATCCAAAAGCTTCCCCGGAAAAGCAAAAAGCGGTATGGCATCCGTATATATCACAGACATGTCATGGGGATAGGATGCCGTGGTCACAATGCCGATCGGAAACTGCCATGGGCTTGATCTGTACATGCAAAAACCCAGGTAATGCTGGACAAGATCCCTTTCTCCGGCCTGAAATATCCAGGCATCATAAAACGGATTCAGAACATACGGTCCGTAAATCAGTATAAAAAGAAACGCTCCGAGGAGCGCTGAAAAAGCAAAGACCTTTATCCTGTCAACGCTTTCCGACGATGACGAGCTCTTCTGTCGCATAGGCCTCCTGCAAAAGTCCATCTATCACATCATCCAGCTTTCTCTCTGATCGTTCTATTATATCCCTGCGCGGCTTCGTAACAGGATGTTTTGCTACAAATATCGTGCAGCAGTCCTCATAGGGCAGGATAGAAGTTTCATACGTTCCGATCTTTTCGGACATATCCACTATCTCCTGTTTATCCATCCCTATTAACGGTCTGTATACGGGCATCGACTCTACCGCAGAATCCGTCACATAAAGCGACTGAAGTGTCTGGGAGGCTACCTGTCCTATAGACTCGCCCGTGACCAGCCCAAGGCAATCATTCTCGGACGCCAGATGCTCTGCTATGCGCATCATATACCTCCGCATAATGATAGTAAGCTCGTCGTGCGGGCACCTGTCATATATTGCAAGCTGGATATCCGTAAAATTGACTATATGAAGGTAAACCGGTCCGGAATAATCGGACAGCCTCCTGGCGAGATCTATCACCTTCTGCTTTGCCCTGTCCGAAGTGTACGGAGGCGCATGAAAATATACAGCATCCATTATGACGCCCCTCTTTGCCGTCATGTACCCTGCCACCGGCGAATCAATCCCCCCTGACAAAAGAAGCATGGTCTTTCCGTTCGTGCCTATGGGCATGCCTCCCGCTCCGGCTATTTCCCGCGAATAGATATGGACGATATCACGTATCTCGACTCTGATATCCACCTCGGGATCATGTACATCCACTTTCGTTTCCGGAAAAGCAGTAAGTACGGCCTCACCAAGAGCGGCATCTACCTCCATTGAGGTCATTGGATAGGATTTATTGGCACGTCTGGTATTTATCTTAAAGGAAAAATGTCTGTCCTCAAAGACGTGTTCCACGTAATCGACTATCTCTTTCCTGAGGCTGTCTATGCTGATATCCTCCACATGAACCACAGGGCAAAAAGCTATGACTCCAAAAACATGACGCAGCGCATCTGTCACTGCGTCGTAGTCATAGCTGTCGCTTTTCACCTCGACAAATATGCGGCCTCCCTTATCTTTTGTGACGGCAAACTCACCCTCCGCCCGTTTCAGCCCATATTTGATCTGCCTCATAAGGGCATCCTCAAACAAATGCCGGTTTTTGCCCTTCACACCTATCTCGCCGTATTTTATAAGGAACGATCTGAACATTTTACTTAAACATTCCTTTTTTCTTCTTACCCTTTGCGTTTTCCTTCGCAGCATCCTTTTCATGACGCGCCACGTAATTCAGGGAATCACCGGTTGCGGAATCAAACTGCTTAAGCAGCTCCTTGGCCTGATTATTAAGCCCTGTAGGAACCTGTACTATCAAGGTCACATACTGGTCGCCCCGGGTATTTGCGTTACGAAGCGACGGCACGCCCTTGCCCTTTAATCTCACCCTTGTATCCGTCTGAGTCCCGGGCTTAACACTGTATACCACCTTTCCGTCAACAGTATCTATCATCACATCACCGCCGAGAGCCGCCTGTGCATAAGAAATAGGAGCAGTAGAATATATATCCATATCCCGTCTCTGGAATATGGGATGTCGGGAAACATCAACCTCTACGAGCAGATCACCCCGGGGCCCGCCGTTGCTGCCGGGCTCTCCCTTATCCCTTATCCGGACAGCCTGTCCGTTATCTATCCCCGCCGGGATGGAAACCTGTATCTTCTTCTTTGATGCAATATACCCCGTACCGTAGCAATCCGGACATTTATCCTTTATCATCTGTCCCGTACCATGACAGTCCGGACAGGTCTGAACATTCTGTACCGTACCGAAAAGAGATTGCTGTGTAAATACAATCTGACCTTTTCCGCCGCATTTTGTACAGGACACCTTACTGGTTCCGGGCTTACAGCCTGTTCCCTTGCATTTGGGGCATTCATCCTTAAGTGTAAGCTCTATCTCTTTTTCACAGCCGAACACAGCCTCTTCAAAGGTGATCCGTACTGCTGTCCGAAGGTTCGCTCCCTTTCTGGGTCCCGTTCGGTTCGCTCTGCTCCTGCCTCCAAAGAGGTCTCCGAATATATCACCAAACATATCCGTGAAATCCATGGAGCTGAAATCACCGAATCCGCCATAGCCTCCCGTTCCTCCGGGTCCGTCAAAGGCTGCATGGCCAAACTGATCGTACTGTCTGCGTTTATCCGGGTCCGACAGGATGGCATATGCCTCGGAGGCCTCTTTAAACTTGGCTTCTGCCGTCTTATCTCCGGGGTTGGCATCAGGATGGTACTTCTTTGCCAGCTTCCTGTATGCTTTTTTTAATGTCTCTTCGTCTGCTCCCTTATCGACTCCGAGCACCTCATAGTAGTCTCTTTTCTGCTCTGCCATTATTGAATTCTCCTCTATAAAACGCAGTTTTATATCTGACAAATTCCGATTGGATGCAGATACCGCGGCGCAAAGACACCCCTGTGTGCAACTACGTCTCGAACGGTATCACACTCCAAACTCAAGTTATAAAGTCACAATAAACAGGCTTTGACACATGCCCTGAAAGCATGTGTCAAAACCCCCAAAAGGGGGGACAGGACGCCTTTCGCATCCCGCCTTATAGTCTTGTCAATCACAGATGCAATAATTATACCTCACGATAGTCAGCATCTACCACATCCGGACCCGAATCATCAGAAGATGATCCGCTGTCAGCTGAGCCTCCGCCCATATTCCCCATGTCCGGAGCAGGACCTGCACCCGCATTCTGTGCCTGCTGCATATTCTCATACATTGCAGAGAATACCTTCTGCGCCGATGTCTCAAGCTTACTCTTTGCAGCCTTTATTTCATCCACATCGCTTTCCGAAAGCTGAGACGCATCCGTATGCTTTGCCAGTATATCCTTCAGAGCCTTAAGATCCGCCTCCACTTCACTCTTTGCGGAAGCATCAAGCTTATCACCGACTTCATTTATGGCATTCTCTGTCTGGAAAGCAAACGAATCGGCATCATTCTTTGTATCTATAGCCTCTTTACGCTTCTTATCCTCAGCTTCATACTGCTGAGCATCCTTTACAGCCCTGTCTATCTCATCATCAGACATGCTGGATCCGCCTGTGATAGTAATATGCTGCTCCTTGCCGGTCCCGAGATCCTTGGCAGATACATTCACTATTCCGTTTGCATCTATATCGAAGGTGACCTCGATCTGAGGCATACCTCTCCTCGCCGGCGGTATTCCGTCAAGTCTGAACTGTCCAAGGCTCTTGTTATCCTTTGCGAATTGTCTTTCACCCTGAAGCACGTTTATATCCACTGCCGTCTGATTGTCAGCCGCTGTAGAGAACACCTGGCTCTTCTTGGTGGGTATTGTCGTATTCCTCTCAATAAGCCTTGTCGCTATGCCTCCCATGGTCTCTATGGAAAGTGACAGCGGTGTTACATCGAGAAGAAGCACATCGCCCGCGCCTGCATCACCTGCCAGCTTTCCGCCCTGTATGGATGCTCCTATGGCCACACACTCATCAGGGTTAAGGCTCTTTGAAGGCTCCTGGCCGGTAAGCTGTTTTACCTTATCCTGCACGCAGGGTATACGTGTCGATCCTCCTACAAGGAGAACCTTGCCAAGGTCTGAATTATTCAGTCCGGCATCCTTCATTGCATTCTGAACGGGTACTGCCGTCCTTTCGACTATATCATGGATCAGTTCCTCAAACTTTGCTCTGGTAAGATTCATGTCAAAGTGCTTGGGACCGTCTGCCGTGGCAGTGATGAACGGCAGGTTGATGTTCGTTGTGGTAGCGCTTGAAAGCTCCTTCTTTGCCTTTTCAGCTGCCTCCTTTATACGCTGCATCGCCATTTTATCGCCGGAAAGATCTACTCCCTCCTTGCTCTTGAAGTCATCAACCATATACTTCGATATCACATTATCAATATCGTCTCCTCCCAGATGGGTATCACCGTTCGTGGCAAGGACTTCAATAACACCGTCGCCTATCTCTATTATTGATACATCAAAGGTTCCGCCGCCGAGGTCATAGACCAGTATTTTCTGCTCCTTCTCATTGTCGAGGCCGTATGCAAGCGCAGCGGCTGTAGGCTCATTGATGATACGCTTGACATCAAGACCTGCTATTTTACCGGCATCTTTGGTAGCCTGTCTCTGCGCATCATTGAAGTAAGCCGGAACTGTAATGACCGCTTCATTCACGGTCTCACCAAGATAACTCTCGGCGTCAGCCTTAAGCTTTGTAAGTATCATTGCAGATATCTGCTGCGGTGAATACTTTTTGTCATCTATGGTACGTCCGCGGTCGGTACCCATATCCCTCTTTATGGATGATATTGTTCTGTCCGCATTTGTGACAGCCTGCCTCTTTGCAGGTTCACCGACAAGCCTTTCGCCGTTATTGGTAAAAGCCACTACTGAAGGTGTTGTCCTCATTCCTTCTACATTTGCGATAACGGTCGGCTTTCCGCCCTCCATAACTGCTACGCATGAATTTGTTGTTCCCAGATCGATTCCGATTATTTTACTCATAATGTTACCTCCTCTTATTTTGCCACCGACACCATCGAGTGTCTTACGACTGAATCTTTCAATAAATATCCCTTTTGCAGTTCCTTGCAGACTTTTCCGGATTCGTACTCCTCCGTATCCTCCTGCATCACCGCGTTATGCAGAGAAGGATCAAAGTCTGCTCCGAGAGCCTCTATGGTTTTGACTCCCAGCTTCTCAAGCTCATCCATGAGCTGTTTATATACTTTATCCATGCCTTCGATAAAAGGATCATTTTTTTTCTCCTCATCCTCGGCTGCCATACCAAGGGCCCTTTCAAAGTTATCTATGACGGGAAGTATAACCTCTATTACTGTCTTTTCTCCGTTTGTAAACATTTCGGATTTTTCTTTTTCGGTACGCTTGCGGAAATTATCGAATTCCGCCATCTGGCGCACCACCTTGTCATTCAGTTCGGCGATCTTTTTATCCTTCGGATCCTCTTCCTCTGAAGTCTTGTCCCCGTCTGATGCCTCTGATGATCCGGCTTCATCCGCTTCTTCTGCCGCCTCAGTCTCTTCTTCCGCCGGCTCCTCTTCCTCCGGTATCGCTTCAGCCATTTCTTCCTTCAATGCTTCATCGGCTTCTTCCGTTTTTCTCTTATCCTTATTCTTTCCCAAGATCCATATCCTCCGCTACTTTTTTTTATATATTTCATCCAGCTGGTTCATAAGGCTCTGCATTGTCCCCATGGCCTTTTCATAATCCATTCTTTTCGGTCCTACTATTCCGATCGTCCCTCTCATTCCTTCGCCCAGGTCATATGTTGCGGTCACTACCGAGCAATCCTGCATTGCCGGACTCGCCACCTCTTTTCCAATATAGACCTGCATTTCATTTTTTCCGGCATTGTTCTCGGCAAGAGATGCATTTACGATCTTTTCAAGCTCCTCTCTGTTTTCGAAGGTGTTTATTATATCAGTAGCCTTTCCGGAATCCATAAGTTCCGGATACTTAAACATATTCGTAGCTCCTGAAGTATATATTTCCAGATCCTCATCAGCTCTTATCGCCTCCGCTACCGCATCAATCACCGAGCTCACGATCTCGGTATGGATACCGGCTCTCTCCTTCAGCAGGGTAATAAGTCCAAGATTTATCTCCTCGAGAGACAGACCGTTCAAATGTGTATTCAGCAGGAGATTAAGCTTTAATATTGTATCCTCGTCTATCTCCTCTTCCGTATTTATCATCTTGTTCTTGATGATATTGCCCTCCACCACTATTACGGCAAGCAGTGTATCCTTTTCAACCTTCGAAAGCTGAAGGAATTTCAGCTTGTTTCGGTGGGTCTCGGGAGAGCTTACAAGAGCGGTATAGTTGGTATTCGCCGCCAAAAGCTTCGCCGCCTGCTTAAGCACAGCCTCCAGCTTATCGGTTTTTTCTATTATCAGTTCTTCCTTTTCCTGGATCTCACGTTCTTTCTCACTCATGAGATTATCAACGTAAAACCTGTAGCCCTTGTCTGTCGGTATCCTTCCGCTGCTGGTATGAGGCTGAAAAATATATCCCATCTCCTCCAGATCCGACATTTCATTCCTGATAGTAGCGCTCGAAAGCTTCAGATCAGTATATTTTGATATTGTCCGGCTCCCGACCGGTTCCCCGGTCTCAAGATAATTCCGGATGACTGCGATCAATATTTTTACTTTTCTTTCATCCAGCTCTGCAATAAGCGGTGCTTCCTTAGCCATCAGCTCCTCCTTGCCGGCCCTTCCTTCGTTAGCACTCAACCCAAACGAGTGCTAATCATCAAAACATAATCTACCACCCCCCGTGCCGATTGTCAACACAAAACATGATTTTTTCACAAATGGGATTACTCGGCAAGTGTCATCGCCACACCCAGCGATTCGTAAAAACAGTGGCAAAATAGTCCTTCCGGGTATTATATGGGATTATTTTCGATCAGCAAATCCTTGGAAGGCCTTCACCGTAGAGAGGATTGACTGTCTTCTCTCCGCCGATGGAGGTCAAAACCGTAACACAGCCTGTACCGCTGCCAACCATACCGATCCTGCATGCATTTTCTCCGTACCTTGAGCTCCTCATTATATCAATAGCCTGATCTGCTGCCTCCTGCGGAAGAACGATAACGCACTTACCCTCATTCCCCATATACAAAGGATCAAGCCCCAGAAGCTTACTGAACTCTGCCACCTCTGCAGAAACCGGAACAGCCGTTTCTTCTATTATGATATGTTTTCCGGATCCCGACGCCATCTCATTCAATATGGTGGCGAGGCCTCCTCTCGTAACATCCCTCATGGCATGAATCTCAATCCCGGACTCTGCAAGTCCTTTCATCATCTCACTAAGCGGAGCATTGTCGGATAAGATATGATTTTTTACTGAAATTCGGCTGCTCAGTATCGCGGCATGATGATCTCCGAGGTTTCCCGACAGGATCACAGCATCCCCCTGACATATCCTCGAGGGAGAAATATACGTATCCTCATTAAGAAATCCTATACCTGCAGTATTTATAATAAGTCCGGGCTCACCCGGATCCAATGGCTCGATCACCTTAGTATCACCGGTTACTATAAGTACGCCGGCTTCTTTGGCGGTACCCGCCATGGAGTCCGCCACCCGGCAGAGCTCATCAATGGCAAGCCCCTCTTCAAGTATGAACCCCGCCGTCAGATATAACGGCCTCGCCCCGCTCATAAGCAGATCATTAACAGTACCGCACACCGCAAGCCGTCCTATATCCCCTCCGGGAAAGAAGATCGGTCTTACCACATAGGAATCAGTAGTCAGCGAAAGCCTGCCCGTTCCGGGGACGACAGCCGAGTCAGAAAGCTCATTCAGGTATTTGTTCGAGAATCTGTCTTTAAATACCTCATCAATCAGATTTGAGGAAGCGCAGCCTCCAGCGCCATGTGCTTTACCGATCCTGTCCATACATCATCCCCCCGCTCTCCCGTTTTCCTGATCTGAGGTGATCAGTTTTTGAACCATCGTCCTGTAGCCCCGCAGGGTAAAATCAGACCGCTTTCCGTGACCGGAAGACCTACTTCATCTGCATCCACCCTGCCTCCGTATCTTTTTACAAGAAGAAGATCCATCATGTAAGAGAGAACTGAACTCTGCAGTCCCGTTGTATATGAGTTCAGTATCACAAAAGCCGGATCGTCAGATAACAGATCCGATATTGTTCTCAGAAAATGAAAAATATCCCCTTCCATCTTCCATATCTCCCCCTTCGGTCCCCTGCCGTAAGAAGGAGGGTCCAGGATTATCGCATCATACTTATTACCGCGTCTTATCTCCCTTTCGACAAATCTGCGGCAGTCCTCAACTATCCACCTGCAGCTCTCATGCGGAAGACCAGATGCTGCTGCATTTTCCTTTGCCCAGCCTGTCATACCCTTTGATGCATCCACATGCGTCACATGAGCTCCCGCTGCAGCAGCCGAGACCGTTGCCCCGCCGGTATAGGCAAAAAGATTCAGAACCTCTGTGCCTCTGCCCTCCGTTTTTCTCTTTTTTATTATGTCCGATGCGTAATCCCAGTTTGCAGCCTGCTCCGGAAAAAGTCCTGTATGCTTAAAAGAAAAGGGCTTCAGGTTGAATTTCAGGCTCCCATATGATATCTGCCATTCCTCCGGCAGATCTGAAAACTCCCAATGTCCGCCTCCCCTGTCACTTCTGTAATAGTGACCATTAGGAGTACGCCAGCGTTTATCCTTTTGCGCGGTATCCCAGATCACCTGCGGATCAGGTCTAATGAGCAGATAACTCCCCCATCGTTCCAGTTTTTCACCGCAGGATGTGTCTATCACCTCATAGTCTTTCCATTTATCCGATATTATCATTTATCCTGTCCCCCCTGACAAAATGCAGGTTATCATAGGATATTGAATTTCATCGGAAATTCAATATCCGTATTTGACCAGGCGGCCGGCTTGCCGGTCGGCGTGTCCCGCAGAATGCGG
>CACZNY010000320.1 GCA_902782655.1 uncultured Lachnospiraceae bacterium | reverse complement strand
TATATTTCGGAAGGATATCCGTATATTTACGGAGGCATAGATGAAACCGGTCAATATTTATGCATTGACGAGAATAAACCGGCCGGATGATATAATGCGTCTTGAACGGCAGATGTCCGGCAGGCACAGCTTCATGAAAGTGAAGCCGTGGGAGGTGGATGACCTTAAGCTGTTTGCCCAGAAGCTTCTGGGAATGGCAAAAGGTCCGTCTGTGCTGTATTTTTATTATTCTTTTGTCATGCCACGGCTGGGTAAGGAATTTGACCTCTTAAGGGTAGGCAGGAGTTATGTGCTCAACGTGGAATTAAAGAGCCGTGCCGTGCCCTATGAAACCGTTAAGAAGCAGCTTTTACAGAACCGCCATTACCTTTCTGCCCTGGGACTTAATGTGTATTCCTATACATTTTTGAGGGAGTCGGATCAGCTGGTCAGGCTTTCAAACAGCGGGCGGTTGATCGAGTCGGACTGGGAAGAACTGATGGGGCTGATAGAGGGACAGGGCAGCTGTTTTGACGGTGATATAGAGCTCCTTTTCCGTGAGGACAGATACCTGATATCACCTCTTACCGACCCGGGCAGATTTTTGCGTAAGGAGTACTTCCTTACATGGCAGCAGATGGATATAAAGAAAAAGATGCTTGAAAAGATACGGCAGGCTTTTGAAGATAAAGACAGCCCGCCGATCCAGGGCTTCACGGGATATCCGGGTACGGGTAAGACGCTTTTGCTTTATGATCTTGCAATGGAACTGTCTCAAAAAGACAGGGTATGTGTCTTTCATTTTGGCTCACATGAGAAGGAACTGGAGGAACTGGATGACAGGTTAAAGCGGGTTGACTATTATTACTGTGAGGGAAATGGAGATATATCCATAGAGAAGGATTACAGGGTTATCTTTGTGGATGAGGGACACCGCCTCACGCAGAGGTCACTGGGGCAGATCACCGATCTGTCCGAAAAATGGAACGCGCCTGTCATAATATCCTATGACAGGGAAGATGACATCCATCCTTCGGAGAGGGAATTTGAGGGCGCGGATATCATAGAGGCGATTCCCGGTTATACGGGGTATTTCCTTACAAACAGGATCAGACTGAACAGTGAGCTATCGACCTTTATCAGAAGACTGGTGCATCCGGGTGGCGGCAATCATAAAAAAGAGTATCCGTCGGTTACTTTGATGTATTCTCAAAGTGAGGAGGAGACATATCAGTTATTTGCTCTTTTGGGATATGAGAATTATTTTTACATCTATGATGAGGAGGATACAGAGGTTTCGCAGATCGGCAAATATGAGGAACTGCTTCCCTGCATCGGGGCCATGGAAGCCACCTGTAAGGAATATGACAGGGTGGTGATGCGAATGGATCGCGGATTTTATTATGATGATTCCGGATATTTGAGGTATAATGGTACCGGCCCGACCGGAGGGCAGCTTTACGGCAGGGTTAGAAAACTGTTTCATGGCCTGAGCCGCGCAAAGGAAAAGATCGCGCTGGTGGTTGATTCAGATCCGGAATTGTTTGAAGCGGTATTGTCTATGCTTCAGGCTGAGGCAAGGTAAAAACGGGTATACTGATAAACAGTTCAGGCATAGGATAGAAAATAAATATAGATTTATGAGAGGAGACAGTATGAAGACGTTGGTCACATTTTTCAGTGCCGGGGGAAGAACGGCGAGGATAGCAAAGGATCTTGCAAAATTGATAGGGGCGGATATATTTGAGATAACCCCGGTGGAGCCTTATACCAAGGCGGATATAACTTGGGTGAATCCTATGGCCAGGTGTAATAAGGAAAAGTTTGGAAAACAGGATGTGCCGGTGCAGGGTAAGATTGAAAACTTTGCGGATTATGACTGTGTATATATCGGCTTTCCGATCTGGTACGGCGCGGCACCCAATGTGGTAAACACTTTTTGCAAGGACTATGACTGGACAGGCAAGAAGGTATATGCTTTTGCCACATCCGGAGGAAGCGGCATAGGAAAAACAGCCGAGAAACTGGCTCCCTATGTATCGGGGGCTGAGTCGGTGGAGGCAAAGCTGGTCAAGAACGTATCCGAGATATGACAGCCGGCGCAGATATTTTATAATGAGTTCCAATAATAATTTCAGACATTATATATATACAGTACTTTTGTTCATCTCCTGTCTGGGCATGACTGTCGCAGGCTTTATTTGGCTGCCCGAGATCGAAGATGAATTTGATGACAGGCCGGTGCTGGCAGGGGTGGCAGTGAATCATATAGAGCAGATCTTTGCCGAGCCCCTTCCCGAGATCGATGATCTCCCGGATGAAAATACCGGCGTCGCCGAGGGTGATGCGCAGGATGAAACAGGGGCGGATGATGACGCCATCGACGTGGCAGAAGAGAGTGATGAAGATGATTCGGAAGATATAGAAGAAGCCGAAGTGTATGATACCGATGAGTCTCTTGATGATGAGGTCAAAGATGCCGAGGATGCTGAATTCGAAGCCAAGATGGCAGAACTGGATGAGGCCATAAGACGTAAGAAAGAACGCATGAAGAATAAAAAGCGCGGTAATAAAGATCAGGATGATGACAACGATCATTATGATACGGACAGGGAGAATCCTAGTGACGGCTCATCTTCCGCAGTTGATGTCCATTATGATTTCATCGAGGTGGGAGACGATTATTTTGATGATGCGCTTTTCATCGGTGATTCCAGACAGCAGGATTTCGGTAAATACTGTGGCATGGATAATATCACGGTATACGCCGACAGGGGCTATCAGATATATGACACCTCTACCAAGGCCATAACGGATTCCACGCTGGGGAAAGTCACGGTTTACGATGCCCTGGCGGTGAACCAGCACAGATTTAAAAAGGTTTACATAATGTTTGGCATCAATGAGATGCAGGGCGGTGCAGCTCATGAAGAGACGACCAAATATTATTATCGTCTCATCAAGGAGATCAAACGTATGCAGCCCGATGCCATCATATATCTGGAGGGCGTT
>CACZNY010000319.1 GCA_902782655.1 uncultured Lachnospiraceae bacterium | reverse complement strand
GCTTTGTTGTGTCGGCAGGTATTTTCATGCTTTGGGGGAGTATCTTCTTTCATTTCTATCCTGCACGGTCAAAAAAGATCCTGTGCTATGTAATGCCTGCGGCTGTAATATGCGGTCTGGCTGATTCCCAGTTTTTCACGCAGAACCTTGATAACATGTCAATGAATATGGTCTATCTGGAGGGTTTCGTTTACGATATGGGAGAATGTCTGATCAATCTGGGAGTCCTGGCAGTGGTATGTATCATCTGTTTAATTATCTGCACGGTAAGCAGAAAAACAATGGTTTATGTGTGCCATGCTCTCTTTGGGGTCTGCGTCGTCATGTCCCTTTACAATGTCATAAAGATACAAAGGACTGTCAATGCGGAGACACATATTAAGGATGACGGATATTATACACACAGTGCGGTTCACTATGAGCTTGACAGGGAAGGGAAAAATGTAGTTATTCTTTTTGAGGACAGGGCCTTCGGTCAGTTTCTCCCATATATACTGAATGAAAAGCCTGAACTGAATAATGTTTATTCGGGATTTACATACTACAAGAATACTATTTCTTACGGCACTGCAACAAGAGCGGGTGCGCCTCCGCTATATGGCGGATATGAATATACTCAGTATAATGCCAGGGGAAGGGATGAAGCGTATTTAGATTATGTAGTGGATGCCTTTAAGGTTATGCCACGTCTTTTCGCGGAAAACGGTTTTAAGACCACTGTATTTGATTTACCGTATTTTATTAATCTTGAAAACAGCTCGATCGAGGATTTTTATAAAGAGGTGGATCCCCGGATAAAAGCTTATTATGCTGACGGAGCTGTGAGAAGTGAAGAAGAGGCAATAAGGGACTTTGATTACTTTCAGAAGGCAGCGCGGAGAAACTTCATAAGGCACAGTATTTTCCTTTCTTCTCCTCTGGCACTCAGAGAGTGGATACATGATGGGGGAAAGTATCTTACCCAGGAGCTGGCTGATGACTGGAATAACTACGCCGGTCATATCGAAGAGCTGGATAAGCTGGATGAACTGGCAAGGGTCTCTTCTGACGGAGCTGATACATTCACGATAATTGAGAATGATACACCCCATACATGGTTTGTTAATCTTCAGATGCCGGATTATTCTCTGGTGGAACGGGCTGATAATTCCGGGTATATTAACAAGTGGAGAGATACGCTGTCCAGAACACCTGGGGATAGAAAGATCAATATGTATACGGATGAGCAGATAAAATCCTATGAGGTGAATATGGCGACGATCCTCAGTATAGGCAGATGGCTTGAGTGGCTTAAGGAGAATGAACTCTATGACAATACGAGGATAATCATAGTAGCTGACCACGGATATGACTTTTTTGCTTTTGATGATATGCAGATGGATACAGGGGACGGTGAATATGTGGATCTTGAGCAATTCACTCCTCTTCTTCTGGTGAAGGACTTTGCTGACGGATCAGCTGAAAAACCTCTTGCTGCATCAGGGGAATTCATGACAAACGCGGATGTTCCGACGATTGCTTTCAGGGAGCTTATCAATGATCCTGTAAATCCATACACCGGGAATAAGATCAGTAACGATCAGAAATATGAACGGGAGCAGTATGTGTATGATCTAAGGGTATGGCTTTCGATAAAGGATGATATCTATGATCTGAAAAACTGGGGTGTAGCGGATATCAAATAGCAGATAGCAGGGATACGGGTTAATTCCCAAAATCCGCGTCTGAAAGCAATTCAAGCTCCACATCCTCAAGAACAGGAAGAAGAGTGGAGTAAGGATCCTGAGTTCCGTAGTAATACCAGCCTAAGTATATGTCATCATCATATTCAGGAATCTCGTCGGAAGATAACAGCGTACCGTCTTTTTTCGAGATGCGGGTCCTGCTTCCATCCGGCATGCAGAAGGTCACTGTGTGTGTCGTATCATCGGATATGTCTATAGAGAAATCGGCATCTGAGTTATAAACATCGCAGAGATGATCCAGCCTGTTTGCGAGGAAATATTTGGTGAAGCGGATGCTGTTATAGGGATCTTCATACTTGCTCCAGGGGGAATCCCATAGGATATAGTCCATTTCCATTGATTTTTCTATCCTTTTGTAGCAGGCATCAATGCGGGAATACACAAGCTCTCTGAAAGCAGGGAGGCTGTCCCTGAAGGTTTTTTCAAGAGAAGCTCTGTAAGCTTTATTAGCGCATAGGAGCCCGTCCCAGTCGAGTGAAGTATAGCTGTCGCTGTATGAGAAATAAGAGCTGTTATCAAGTATAGTATTTCCGGTGTCAAGGAAGAAATCTCTGTTATTGAATCCGAGGGAACGGTCATGATCCCAGACCGGACCTGCGTACAGCTTGTCCTGCCCGGGCTTTTTGTAAAAATAGTAGCTCGAGAACATGGTATCTGCATTGAAAAAGAGCTCTTCAATAAGGAAGCGCCTGGTAAAAGACGGCACATCTATCATAGAGAGCTGATCTTCATTTTTGCCTTTTATTGAAGCGTCAACCCTATCGGTGAATGAACGTATATAATCAGCCTGCTCATAAGATACATTATTCGGGGATTTGATGGTAAAATAGTCCGTTCCGTCGATCAGAAAACCACACATCTTTTCATCATAAAGGATGGATCTGGTCCGGTCTATCAGATAGCCTCCGGAAAGGACGGGAACAGGAGG
>CACZNY010000318.1 GCA_902782655.1 uncultured Lachnospiraceae bacterium | reverse complement strand
GGCGATAGGACCTTCTTCATTGCGTATCATTTTGTTTGTGACTGTATACAGGGCAGTGAATGCAGCCCCGATGGTAAAAATGGGAATACATGAAACCGTGAAAAAAACATTCAGGACAAAAAGATCGCCTAAACAGTCAAACATTTTCTTGAAACGCTGGGCCGGTGTCAGAACCTGCGGTTCTTCCTGTACCTCTTCTGATTTGTTGTTTTTTTCGCTATCCGTCATTATATGCCACCTACAAATAAAAATTATACTTTTATAACGTTTTTTTTTCAACAGTGGCAATAATACTGTCTGAAATCCCCACACCGTAAAAGACGCTCTATGGTATAATATTCTATATGTTTCAAAAGTAAGCAGCCACACGCATTTTTTGACTGTGTCAGGGGAGAATATGGCGGAAAAAAACTCAAAACCAAAACACGACGTCTTCATAAGTTACTCATCAAAGAACAAAAATGTTGCGGATGCGATAGTAGCAGATCTTGAAAATCACGGTATCCGATGCTGGTATGCGCCCAGAGGGATCATGCCGGGACAGGAATGGGCCACGGCCATCAGTGATGCAATGGCGGAGGCAAGTGTTTTTGTACTTATTTATACGGATGAATCCAATAAGTCAAAACAGGTTATGAACGAAGTGGCTATGGCCTTTAAGCTTGAAAGGACTATAGTGCCTTTTAAGCTGAGCGATGATCTGATGAATCCCGAGCTGGAATATTATCTGAACCGTGTACACTGGCTGGATGCGCTGACGCCTCCTTTGGAGGAAAGTATAAAAAAACTCAGGGAACATGTGGATGTAATCCTGCAAAAGACGGATGCAGACAATGTGTCTGAAGAAAATGCCGATTTCGCGGAGGATATTGCAGATATAGTAAGGAATGCAAAGACCGGTGAGCGTGCTACCAGTGCCCAGGAACTTTATGAGCTCCTGCACACTGATGAGGAGTATGAGCCGGAAAAGGAAAGCAGCGGGAACAGGCCTTTTGTAATAATAGCAGCTGCAGCAGTTCTGCTGATAGCCCTTGGCGTGGGGGGATTTTTCCTGGTCAGGAATCATAATATAAAGAAGAGTATCAGCCAGGGAGAGCTCTTATTCTATTCCCAGTACCAGGGCACAGGTGATAATTCCGCATCAAGAAAGGCATTTGAATCGGCGGCGGATAAAGGGAAGGCCGATGTGTGGTATTATCTGGGAGCACTCAGTGAGCGTGAATATGATTATGAGACCGCACTTAAGGATTATGAGAAGGGTGTGGAGCAGGGCAGTGCCCTTTCATATATAGGCCTTGGTGGGCTGTATCTGGAAGGAAAGGGTGTTGCTGTGGATTACTCACGGGCCAGGGAACTGTATGAAGAGGCTGAAACAATGGGCTGTGTTGATGCAGAGCTTTACCTTGGCAGGATGGTCCGTGACGGTAAGGCGGGATTTAATGCAGACGGAATAACTGCCATAAGCTGTTTTGAAAAAGCTCTGGAAAGTGAGGAGAAGGATATAAGAGCCCTCAGCATGTATGAGCTGGGAGCTACATATCAGTACGGACTGGCCGGAGTTGATACTGACTATGACAAAGCCCTGGAATGGTATGATCGTGCAGAGACTGAGTATCCGTACTATTCCGGGATGGCAGACCGTAATATTGCGGGAATATATACTGCAAAAAAGGAAAAGGTGAGTGCAGATGACTACTATCGTGAGGCACTGAATTTCTTTAAGGCGGCTGCAGAAGCCGGAAATGCTGATGCCATGTCATGTGTTGCCCGGGCATACCGTTTCGGGGAAGGAACCGATCCTGATCCCGAGGAGGCTGCGGTGTGGTATGACAAGGCTGCCAATGCGGGAAATACTGACGGGATGACAGGCATGGCAGAGCTGTACCGTGACGGAAAAGGTGTGGAGCGAAATATCAGGCTGTCCTAC
Organism: uncultured Lachnospiraceae bacterium; assembly: GCA_902782655.1. GTDB lineage: Bacteria > Bacillota > Clostridia > Lachnospirales > Lachnospiraceae > NK4A144. Next base: position 1,678 of record CACZNY010000318.1, on the reverse strand, counting down.
GAATGGTACTGTACAGCGGCAGACCGCGGGGATACTGCTGCAATGATCGCCATTGCTGACCTGTATGTGAAGGGGCTTTACGGTGCAGATGATGCGGGGGTTCCCGATATTGCTTCGGCAAGAGCCTGGTATGAAAAAGCAAATGAAGCGGGAAGCGGAAGGGCCTGCAGGATGCTCGGAAGGACATATGATTCAGACGTGGCTGTGGCTGCCGGTGAGACACCTGATCATGAAAAGGCAATGACATATTATATGCAAGCGGTTGAAATGGGAGATGCCGGCGCATGGAACGACATAGGAAAGGCCTATGAGTCCGGAAATACCTTAAGCGGTACCGGTGATATGAATGAAGCAAAGGAATGCTATGAGCGTGCCGCAACAGTGGGAGATTCTGAGGGCATGTCCAATCTTGCGGACCTGTATTTTTCAGGAAGGCTTGGGGCAGCAGATCCAGAAACAGCCGCTGCCTGGTATCAGAGGGCTGCTAATGCTGAGGATCCGGATGCTCATGCGGAGCTGTGCCTGGGAGCAATCTGTTCATCGGATTACCTTGGGAAGCCTGATTACGTGCAGGCAGAGTACTGGTTCAGCAGGGCAGCGGTGCATGGAGAAGCATCGGCATACTACCTGATGGGCGGTCTTTATTATGATGGAGTGTTTGGCGGTGCCGATTATGAAACTGCAGCTATGAATTATCAAAAAGGAGCGGAGTGCGGAGATGCAGAATGCATGCATTCCCTGGGATTCCTGCATGAAAACGGGCTTATAGCAAGCAATGACAGCTGGCTGGAAGCAAGGGACTGGTATGAAAAAGCTTCACAGGCCGGTGATGTGGATGCTCTGACGGACCTGGGACGCATTTATTATGGTGATGGATACCTGCAGACCTCATTTAACTGCTGGAAACAGGCGGCTGATGCAGGCAATATTGATGCACTTGTCTATGCCGGATGTGCGTATCATTCGGGAGAAGGCACAGACTTGAATGAAATGGAAGCTTTTGAGTGCTTCACTAAGGCTGCCGAGCAGGGAAATCCCTGCGGAATGATGATGCTTTCATACTGTTATGAAAACGGGATCGGTACGGATGCAGATCCGGAGCAGGCTGAGTTCTGGAACGGAGAAGCTGTAAAAGAGGGTTACGGGAAGGATAAAACATACGGAAATCTGCAGGAGCATGTGGAGAGGTTTATCCAGGGGTATATCATGGAGGTGTGTTATGCCTAAGGGAAAAAATCAGAAAATGAAACTGTATTATCTGGCAAAGATCATGCTGCAGCGGACTGATGATGAGCATGGCTTGGGCATAATGCAGATAAAAAAATTACTGGAAGAGTACGGTGTGACGGCGGACCGTAAAAGCCTGTATGATGACATGGATGCCTTAAGGGAGATGGGGCTTGATATCATATGTGAACGCTCGGGAAAGGACTATTTTTATCACGTCGGGAGCAAGCATTTTGACATAGCGGAGCTTAAACTTCTGGTGGATGCCATACAGTCCTCGAAATTTATCACTGCCAAGAAATCCGATGACCTGATAAAGAAGCTGACAAGTATGGCCAGCAGGTACGAAGCTGAACAGCTTAACCGTCAGGTGACGGTACGTGGCAGGGTAAAGAACATGAACGAGAGCATCTACTATTCTGTAGATGATGTGCACCGTGCCATTGCGGAG
>CACZNY010000317.1 GCA_902782655.1 uncultured Lachnospiraceae bacterium | reverse complement strand
GCATCCTTTTCCTGCCCCTCTGCCTTTACGGCAGCGGATGTCTCCGATGCTTCAGGGCTGTCTGCCTTTGTGCTGCCGGAATTATCTGCCATCTCCCGGTCATCTTTATTTGCGCTGACAGAAGCTTTACTGCTCTCCGAATCCTTAGCGTCCTGAGCCCCGGTATCCTTTTCAGTCCCGGAGATCCCATCTGCCGCGGGATCTGCCATATCTTCTGTTTCCTTTATCTCAGATCCTGCTTCATCCGTGCCGGCTTTCCCAATGCCGCCTGTCGTACCATCCGTTATTTTATCAGCATCCTTCCCCTCAGTCTTTCCCCCTTCAGGTTCAGATGCCTCCGCAGCTTTTTCTCTTGCATCCTTTTCAGCTATATCAGCTTCGGCGCTGTCCATGGTGGCAATATCCTCCGGCAGGCTTATATCCGATACGCTGGTATGATTCTTATACTTCTCTGCCTCAGCCTGTACCTTCTCATCCGCCTTCATCTTTTCGGTTGACATAAGATAATGATCCTCTATCGTCCCGTTTGAATCCATTACTATGATCCCGATGTAGGCAAAGCCTTCTCCGGCTGACTGGACAAGCTCACCCTTATCCCCTTCGGTCATGGCATAATGGGAATGGCCGTCCAGGACACAGTCAATCCCCTTCACCTTTCTGAAAAGGTCAAGCGAACATCCGGCCGGATCCTCGTCCGCGCCTAAATGCGACAGCGCTACCACTGCTTTGGCGCCTCTTTGCTTAAGGGAATCCGCCTCCTTCTGCGCAAGCTCGTACATATCCTTTCCGGTAACGAAGGTGATACCCTCGCATTCAGCAGGATGTGTGAGACCGAAAAAGCCTATCTGTGTTCCTGTTTTGGCAGTATAAAGATAATCAGAGGTGATAAAAGTCCTGTCACCCTTATATGCATTGGAGCATACGAGCCTCAGCTTAGCCCCGCTGATATCATGCCGGAGCTTATCACAGCCTTTTGCGAACTCCGAATCCCCAAGGGTCGCAGTCTCATATCCGGCAAGACGCATCATCATGAAACCGTTTAAGGCCCCAAAGGAATCTCCCTCTGCGCCGTTTCCGGAGAATCCGCCGGCATCAGCCAATATGACCTCTGCCCCATCACTCTCGAACTCTTCCTTAAGAGCCGCCATCTTCGCGTATCCGTCTATGGCTCCGTGCACATCATTTGAATGCAGTATCACGGTCTTCCCTGACATGGAGCCCTCTATGGACTCACGCACATCTGCCTTGAACCTGCTCTCGGCAGGCTTCTTATTATGAAATCCCGTATATATGGCTACAGCTCCTGCAAAAACGCATACGGCAGTAACGGCAGAGATAAGTGCATTTTTCAAATGCCTCTTCCTGCGCCGCTCCTCCCGCTTGTTCTTAGCCTGTTGAATTTTCCCGTTTATCTCAGTTTCGTAATCTGTCATCGGTAATTCTGCACTTCCCGGATCATACAGTTTATGTAAGTATCTCCGGTATCGCCTGCTTTCACACAGGTATCAGTATGATACCACATCTGTCCGCACGAGTTAAGCATAAAATAGGTTTCAGATAATTTTGTTGAAACTGTTCATTTGTTTACAGAGGACTGAATACTTCTGTCAAGAAGTCTTTGCAGCTCTTCTACCGAAACTATGTATTTTTTTCTGCAGAAGCTGCATACCATTTCTATCTCCTTCCCCTCATCTATCATATCCTGAAGCTCATTCTTTCCTGTAGCTATGAGAGCTCTCTCGATTTTCTCCGGAGAACAGTCGCACTTAAAGCCGGTCGGTACCTTGTCGAGAATTGTCATATCCAGACCGGCAAGAAGTTTACATAAGATATCCTCAGGTGTCTTTCCTTCATCCAGCAGCGCCGTAACAGAGCTTATCTCCTTAAGATTTTCCTCCAGCCTGTCTATCACCGCATCGTTCACGTCAGGCATAAGCTGCACTATAAAGCCTCCCGATGATCTTACCGTATTATCCTTATTCATGAGCACTCCGAGTCCTACAGTGGAGGGGATCTGCTCGCTCTGGGCAAAATAATATGTAAGATCCTCGGCTATCTCCCCTGTGACAAGATCAACCTCCCCTATGTAGGGCTCCTTCAGTCCGAGATCCTTTATCACCCTGAGAGTCCCTCTTCCGATGGCTCCGCTCACATCCAGCTTATGGTCTGATTCCCTCGGAGGAAGCAGCACGAGCGGCTCTATGGGATAGCCTTTTACATTTCCCCGGGAGTCTGCAGTGACGGTAAGGCCCTGCATCGCTCCTTCGCCTTTTATCTGAAGGGTAAGGACGTCCCGCTCTCCCTTCATCATTATGCCCATCATGGCTCCCGCAGTAAGGAGTCTTCCAAGCGCCGCGGTGACCACCGGAGATGAATTGTGCGCTATCCGCGCAGTCTCGGTCATTTCCTTTGTAGTCGCTGCGAATGCCCTGATGTGGTCGTTATCAGCTGTCGCTCGAATTATGTAATCCATTGTATTTTTTATGTAAACCTCGCTTCCTGATGATCTTTTATAACAGAAAATATCATATCACAAGTTATGAACCATGCCAAGGAAGCTGACGATAATCTAGTGTAGCACTTTTTAATTAGCTATACTTTTCGCGAAGTATAGGATATTGAATTTCATCGGAAATTCAATATCCGTATTTGACCAGGCGGCCGGCTTGCCGGTCGGCGTGTCCCGCAGAATGCGG
>CACZNY010000316.1 GCA_902782655.1 uncultured Lachnospiraceae bacterium | reverse complement strand
GGAATTATCGTACATTCCGAGAAGATGAGCCTCCGCCGCCTGCGTCTTGGGATACTTGACTACATACTTATTATGAAAGCCGTCAGATAAGATATCCGTTCTTATCTGATAGCGGGTATCGCGCTCATCGGAATGTCTGGAGTAAAGGACATGCCTTACATCAAAGCTCTCTATCCTGTCCTCCACGGACATGAATACAAGGAAGGAGTTGGAAACCTCCGGGAATTTGCCCTCCCGTACCGCCTCGTCAAAGGCTTTGGCCTCATCAAAGGCCACAAATCTGTCAGCATCAAAATTCCTTCTTCTTCCTCCAAGCTCTCCTGTCCTGGGAAGCCTTTTGTCGGAGAATATGACGGCGGGCAGCTTATAGTCCGGATAAGGATAATAAAATTCAGCCCTGAGCCCCGACTGCTTTGCAAGCGTCATCAATCCGTTTTTGGAAAAGGTCCTTACTCCTTTATTACCCTGATAACCCTCAATGCCGTCATAAAACTTTCCTGTATGATCCTCCCGGCAGCCTGCGAGGTACTTCATCCCGTATTTATTCTCGATCGCTATGACTATCTCTCCGCCCTGCGCCAGATGCGGTATCAGCATCTGCAGCATGGCAAGATAGGGATTCCCCTCCGGCTTTGTGATATATGAGCCCGCGTACTCCAGCACTCCTATAAGGAAGATATAATCATATTCCTCGGTAAGCTCAGGCTCTATATCTTCAAAATTACCCACCAGGATCTCAATATTTGAAGCCTCTCTGTTACGATATGCGTTGATAAGGCTCCTTTTATAGGAAAGCTCGGAAACCGTCACCTTCTCAGCCTTCCTGGCAAGCGTTCCGGTTACGGCTCCGCAGCCCGCCCCTATCTCCAGAACCTTATGCTTTTCACTTATGGGAATAAAATCGGCTATGTTCCCTCTGATATCCGACAGATGATACAGCGCATTCCATGTGTGTTCACTGGCTATGATACCGTTAAATTTTTCGGCAGGCTCCTTCTTCACGATCTCAAGGATCCTGTCCTCAGCGCTTCCCTCGCTGTACAGATCCCTTCCTCCGTAATGAGTAAGATCAAGCCGTACATTTCCGATCTTTTCAGATTTCTTTTCCATTCTTAAATAATTGCACCTCTGAATCCATATCGTAATATCCTACCGTATCCTTCGAGGATATCACCTGAACATTAAATATATCATATAATCTGTGATAAACGGTAAAATTCCCTTCCCTGTAGCCTACAAGCCCCAGGGAAATAAGATAATCTCCCCCCTGAAGCATCATCTTCTGGCTGAATACCGCCACTATCTCATCTCCGTCCCTGCATTCTCCCGTGGAAAGCTTTTCAAACATGGTATTCGTACCGGTTATCTCCACTCCCATCCTGTTCTTTACGGATACGGCAAGTATCGGTTCTGATATCGATGCATGGAATACTGCCTTTACCTTCACGGAATAAGAGTCGCCCTTTATCACCGTATTGGATATATTTCCGGAATTATCTATCAGGCAGAAGTCCTCTATCTCCGCAAGCCCGCTGCCATAGGTGTCATTGGAAGGATTCAGCGTCATATACGACTTCCAGAGTCCGTCCTTCACGTTGCGGTTCAGGGAACTTATGAGCCTTCCGTTCTCGTCCACCTTCTCAGATCCCGACATTGCTGAGGAAGTCTGATTTACAAGGACTTTTTTATACATATCGATGATCTCTTTAGGCTGTCCCTCGGCCATCTTTTCACCCTGGTTAAGGAGTATCACCCTGTCGCAGTATTTGCTGATGGATGAGAGATCATGTGATACAAAAAGGATGGTCTTTCCGTTCTTTTTAAACTCTTCAAACTTGTGATAGCATTTATTCTGAAAGAAGACATCACCGACGGAAAGGGCTTCATCTACCACAAGTATCTCGGGGTCTATATTGATCGCCAGAGCAAAGGCAAGGCGGACAAACATTCCCGAGGAATAAGTCTTTACCTTCTGGTTTACAAACTCCCCTATATCCGCAAACTCAAGTATTGCCTCAAGCCTCCCGTCTATCTCCTCTTCCGAAAAGCCGTTCATGGTGCCGTTCAGATAGACGTTTTCTATCCCGGTAAATTCCATGTTGAAGCCTGCTCCGAGCTCCAAAAGAGCTGATATCCTCCCGTTTATCTCCACAGTGCCCGATGTAGGGGACAAAACTCCCGTTATTATCTTCAGGATAGTGGACTTGCCTGAGCCGTTGGTGCCT
>CACZNY010000315.1 GCA_902782655.1 uncultured Lachnospiraceae bacterium | reverse complement strand
TTGAACTTGTTCAAAAAGCCATTTGACTTTGGGCGTCGTTGTATCAAAACAGTGATTCAGTACTTTTGGCGTCTGAATCATAATATGTAGCAAAAGCGGCTGAAGGCCGCTGATGGAGGTTATTATGTATTATTACGGATATGGCTTTGACTGGACATATATTTTACTCATCATAGGGATGGTAATATCAGGCATTGCTTCGGCAAGGGTTACTTCTACCTTCAGGAAATATGCAAGGGTTCCCTCGACCACGGGGATGACCGGAGCCGATGCTGCAAGGAAGATACTTTATTCCGAGGGTATAACCGATGTGGAGGTACAGCATATATCAGGGGAGCTTACGGATCATTATAATCCTTCGACAAAGACCGTGAACCTCTCTGATGCCACCTACGGCTCCTCCTCCGTCGCCGCGGTGGGTGTGGCTGCCCATGAGTGCGGGCATGTGATCCAGCATCATACAGGCTATGCTCCGCTTAATTTCAGGACGGCTTTAGTGCCTGTAGCGAATATAGGCTCAAGGCTTGGTATACCTCTGGTGATGATAGGAATGCTCTTCAGCTATAACGCGGCGCTTATAAAGGCCGGCATCATAGTTTTCTCCTTCGGAGTGCTTTTTCAGCTTGTCACCCTTCCCGTGGAGTTTGATGCTTCGGCAAGGGCATTGAAGCTTCTGGGAAGCCTCGGCATACTGAATCCCGATGAAGTAAGGGACTCGAGGAAGGTGCTGGGGGCGGCGGCCATGACCTATGTGGCATCGGCCTTTGCCGCGATACTCTCGCTCCTGCGTCTTGTGCTCTTATTCGGCAGGAGGCGTGACTGATAATAAATGAAGCCGGGAGAGGATACAAGAGCGAAGGCTCTCGAAATATTGCTGCAGTATGAGAAGGAGGGGAAGAAGCTTGGACCCCTCCTGCTTTCTGTGCAGGAGGATAAGGGGCTGCTTCAAAGGGACAGGGCTTTCATAAAGGCCCTTGTCGAGGGCGTGGTGGAGAGGAGCATAGCCCTTGACTGGGTGGCTGATCAGGTGTCAAAGGTGAAAACGCGCAGGATGAAGCCTGTGATACGGATGATAATCAGGATGGGGACATACCAGCTCCTTTTCATGTCCCAGGTACCTGATGCCGCAGCGGTAAACGAGGCGGTAAAGCTTACGGAAATGAAGCATATAGACTCCCTTAAGCCCTTTGTGAACGGTGTTTTAAGAGCCGTGGCAAGATACAGGGATGAAGGGATAGAGTATCCCGATGCAGGGACAGAATACTCCTGCCCCGCCTGGATAGCAGGGAGGCTTGAGGCTTTGTACGGCAGGGATAAGGCCCTTGCCGCCATGAAAGCGGGTACCGGAAGCAGACCGCTTTATCTAAGGGCGAATGCGTGCCTCATTGATGCCGCCGGCCTTATCCCGCATCTTAAAGGAGAAGGGATAAAAGCGGAGGAGACAGGAGAGGAATACACCCTTAAGGTGAGAGGGGGAGGTCTCATTCCGAAGGAATCCCCGTCCTTCCTGAAGGGGCTTTATTCCGTACAGGATCTTTCCTCCCAGCTCGCTGTATATGAGCTGTGGAAGCAGCTTTTAGTTTACATAAATGACGGTAAAATAGTTGACATAAATGCTGTTGATCTGTGCGCCTCACCCGGGGGCAAGACCTGCTTTCTCGGAGAGCTGCTGGGGAGGCTTACAAAGGACAGGCCGGGAACTGATTTTCATATAAAGGCCTGTGACATTTCTGAAGGCAAGCTTTGGAAAATAGCTGAAAACATAAAAAGGACGGGACTTAAGAACATAGAGACAATGGTTAACGATGCCCGCTCACGCAGACCCGGATTTGAGGGGCTGGCTGATGTGATAATAGCCGACCTTCCCTGCTCGGGACTTGGCGTCATGGGAAGAAAAGTTGACATAAAATACAGGGTGAAGCCGGAGGACATAGATGCCTTATGTAAACTTCAACGAGGGATGCTGGATCACGTCCCGGGATATCTGAAACCGGGCGGGATACTCATGTTTTCTGTATGTACGGTGACAGAAGAGGAAACTGTCCGACAATCGGAATATCTTGAAAATACCGGGTTACATAAGATCTCTGAGCGTCTTTTTTTGCAGGGGACGGATCCCTGTGACGGTTTCTACTATTCCCTGTGGAAGAAGGTATGAATGAAGGATCTGTACGACTTTACGGAAGATGAGCTCAGGGCGGAGCTTGAGGGGCTGGGAGAGAAGCCCTTCAGGGCAAAGCAGATATTTTCCTGGCTTCACGCAAAGGGAGCCGGAGGCTTTGATGACATGACAGATCTTTCCAGGGGTCTCAGGTCGCTGCTGAAGGAGAGGTACTCTCCCGGGGGGCTTGCGGTCGATACTGTGCAGTGCTCAAGGCTGGACGGGACGAGAAAGTATCTCTTCGCCCTTCCCGGGGGAGGCTTTATAGAGGGAGTCTTCATGGTCTACAGGGACTGGAATACTGCCTGCATCTCATCACAGGCAGGCTGCGCCATGGGATGCAGATTCTGCGCTTCTACGGTGAACGGTCTTGAAAGGGATCTCAGCGCAGGGGAGATGGCTGAGGAAATATACCTTATGGAGCGCGACACCGGAAGCGTTATCTCAAACGTGGTCATAATGGGCTCCGGTGAGCCTTTATTAAACTATGATTCTCTTATGAGGTTTATCGACATCATGACTGCAAAGGACGGAAAAGGAATGTCGCAGCGCAGCATCACCGTATCCACCTGCGGTATAGTGCCCGGGATCAAAAGGCTTGCGGCGGAGCAAAGGGGCGGAGCGCATCTGCAGATAAACCTTGCCATATCCCTTCATGCGGCTACGGATGAAAAGAGAGCAGAGCTCATGCCTGCAGCCGGAAAGTACAGCATAGCGGAGCTGATGGATGCGGCCCGGATGTATTACGAGGCTACCCACAGGAAGCTGACCTTCGAATATGCGCTCATTAAGGGGGTGAATGACAGCGATGAGGACGCGTATGAGCTGTCGAAGGTGATAAAGAGGACGAGGGCACCTCATCTCGTGAACCTTATCCCGGTAAACTCAGTGACTGAGAGCGGATTCAGGCGTCCTGACAGGGAGGTTTGCGTGAAATTCAAAAATAAACTTGAAAACTTTGGAATAAATGGTAGTATAAGGAGAGAACTGGGCTCCGATATAGACGGTGCCTGCGGACAGCTCAGAATGCTAAGAAGCAGGGAAAAGGGCGGCGCGGGAGCGTGATCGGAGCGGTTTTTGTGCGGAGGTAATACATGATCAAAACCTTTTCCATGACCGATACGGGTCAGAAAAGGAAAGTGAATCAGGACTATGTTTTCACTTCGGAGAATCCCGTCGGGAATCTCCCGAATCTTTTCATTGTGGCAGACGGCATGGGAGGCCATGCCGCGGGAGACTACGCCTCAAGGTTTACCACTGAGGCTGTGGTTCTGGACATTACTGATTCGCATGAGCAGAATCCCATCCGTCTTATAAGACATGCTTATGAGACCGCTAATGCCGCCATCATGGAGGAGGCGAGAAGGCTTCCCGAGCATGAGGGCATGGGTACGACCCTTGTAGTAGCTACCGTCATAGAGGATACCCTTTATGTGGCTAATGTGGGCGACTCGCGACTCTATGTGATAAATGACAGGATACGTCAGATCACGAGGGACCACTCTCTCGTGGAGGAGATGGTCCGCGCGGGTGAGATAGCGGAGTCCGAGGCGAGAAATCATCCCATGAAGAATAAGATCACCAGGGCTATCGGCGGAGATTATGACATCAGGGTTGATTTTTTTGATATGAAGCTTGATCCGGACGACCGGATCCTTATGTGCACTGACGGCCTGACCAATATGGTCGAGGATGAGGACATCAGGATGATAGTGAACAGCTCGCCCGATGTCGTGAGCGCCGTTCAGAGGCTTATAGAAAGGGCGAATGCAAACGGCGGATATGACAATATCGGCGTCGTACTGATCGAGCCTTTCGCGCATGAGTAGCCGGATTCGGTACTTTTGGCGTCTGAATCATAAAATGATGGCTTCGCGCCGCGGGAGCGGCGCAGTATGGAGAATAAAGGCTGTTTATAGATTATAGACAGACCATCAGGGGAAGTTGCAGGTAATGATAAGCGAAGGAATAGTACTGGCAGACAGATATGAGATCCTGAGCCGCATAGGCACGGGCGGTATGTCCGATGTGTATAAGGCGCAGGATATGAAGCTCTCCCGCTTCGTGGCCATTAAGGTTCTGAAGCAGGAGTATGCTGAAAACCAGAACTTTGTCACGAAGTTTCATGCGGAGGCTCAGGCGGCGGCCGGGCTTATTCATTCAAATATAGTAGGCGTTTACGATGTGGGAGAGGATCATGATCTCCAGTACATCGTCATGGAGCTGGTGGAGGGCATTACCCTCAAGCATTACATCGAAAAAAAGCTCAGGCTTTCCGTCAAGGAATCCATAAGCATAGCCATACAGATGGCGCAGGGGCTGGAGTGTGCCCATAAGGCAGGTATCATACACAGGGATGTGAAGCCCCAGAATGTCATCATCTCAAAGGACGGCAAGGTCAAGGTGACGGATTTCGGCATAGCCAAGGCTGCCACCAGCGAGACCATCACCTCCAATGTCATGGGCTCCGTGCATTATACCTCGCCGGAGCAGGCAAGGGGAGGATATTCCGATGAAAAGAGCGATATCTATTCTCTTGGCATAGTGCTTTTCGAGATGCTCACGGGGCGCGTCCCCTTTGACGGGGATACCACCGTCAATATAGCGATCCAGCATATACAGGATCCGATGCCGAGCCCAAGGGAATTTGTCAATGATGTCCCGGTAAGCATAGAGCAGATAATATTCAAGTGTACGGAGAAAAGCTCGGACAGAAGGTATTCCTCCATGTCCGAGGTTATAGCCGATCTGAAGCAGTCCCTGCTGACTCCCGATGAAAACTTTATCAAAAGGATACCCTCGGGGGGAGCCGGCGGCTCTACCAGGATGGTGACCGAAGAGGATATGAGGTCCATCAAGTCAAGAACGGGCATCATAGATGTGGAGGAGTCGCTGATCTCAGCCTACAACCGCAATAAGGAAAGACTGGTCGAGGAGCCCGATGAGGAGAGACCGAGGAAGAGAAGGGCGCAGGAGGCAGCAGAAGGGGGTCTGGAGGAAGACAGACACAGGAGAAGACCCCGGGAGGAAGAGGGCAGGAACGACTTCGAGGAGGAGGAGCTCCGTCGGAAGAGAAGGGAAGCCGCAGCCCGGAAGAGAAGGGAGCAGCAGGAAAGACGTCCCTCGGACAGAAGCGGAGATCCCAGAAGGAATCAAAGAAACAGGAGCGGAAGAAGCAGGACGCAGGATGAGCGGGCAAGAAGGAACCCCGCGAGAAAATCCTCGTCTGCAAAGCGCTCAGACAGATACAGAAACGATGAGGATATGGATGACAGGATGACAATGATCATGAGGATCATTGCCGTCATCATAGGTATCATCATCCTCCTTTTGATAGTATTCATAGCAAGGCGGGTAATAGCCGTCAGGGACGGCGGCACGGAAAGCCAGACGGTATCCGATAATCAGGTGCTGCAGGACATGAGGGGCAAGAGCTTCGAGGATGCAAAGAAGGCTCTTGAGGAGCAGGGCTTTGTGGTACAGACCAGCTATGAGTCCTCCGACTCCGTGGAGCAGGGGCTTGTGATATCACAGGATCCGGTGGCGGGAAGCCGTATACCCACAGGATACACAGTGGTGCTTCAGGTCAGCTCCGGCACAGGGAATATAGAGGTTCCGGATCTTACGGGCAATCCTTCGGCAGAGGCCAAGGTCGCTCTGGAGAATCTGGGTCTTGCCATCCAGCTTACCGAGGGCAAATCCGATACGGTGCCCCAGGGCTCCATAGTGTCGCAGACTCCGGAGGCAGGGACGATGGTAGCTCCCGGCTCGACAGTGCTGGTAGTGGTAAGCACGGGCTCCGGCGGCCAGAAGACTGAAGAGGAAGCAGAGACGATTCCCGATGACAAGACGGCGATACCGAATCTTATAGGACTTACGGAGCAGGAGGCCAAGGCAGCCCTTGCTTCATCGAGCCTTACACTTGGCTCCGTGGCACAGGAGAATTCCGCTACAGTGGCAGAGGGCAGGGTCATAAGCCAGAGCATTGAGCCGGATACGCTGGTCGCAAAGGATACCAAGGTGACCGTCATCATCAGCAAGGGACCCGAGCAGGCGGCGCAGATATTCTCGCAGAACGTGCAGGCTCCTTCGGGATATGCGGACGGTTCGGCTGCCAGCATCACTCTTACGGGAAATAATTCGGGAAAGGTTTACGGCCAGCAGAGCGTGACTTCCTTCCCGGTGACGATACAGATATCGTCCACCGATGTGGATGCATCAGACACAGCGGGCGTATTCACCATAGTCTATACCGCGAGGGTAGAGGGTGTGAATGAGGATGGCAGCGCCTTTACGACGGATCAGCAGACTACGGATGCTTCGCAGTCCATATCCTTTGCAAGATAAGCGGTAAGCCCCGGATGCTTGAAGGCAGGATCTTAAAAGGGGTCGGCGGTTTTTATTACGTATATACCGGTGAGGGGACATACCAGTGCAGGGCAAGAGGACTTTTCAGAAAGCAGTCCCTGAAGCCTCTGGCAGGTGATGAGTGCATCATAGAGCTCACTCATACCGATGATGTGGAGGGCAACGTGACGGAGATCCTTCCCCGCAGAAATTCCCTTGTAAGGCCGCCTGTCGCCAATATTGACCAGGCGCTTGTGATCTTCGCAGCCCACAGTCCCGAGCCTGTATGGTCTCTTCTGGACAGATTCCTCATAATGATGGAAAGAGCCCGTATCCCTTCCGTGATATGCATCAATAAGGATGATCTCGCGGAGGAAGGCGAGATGGAGGAGATGCGGAGGATATATGCTCCGGCAGGCTACAGGCTGATATTTACCTCGGCGAAGGAGGGAACGGGCATGGAGGAGCTGATGTCCATCCTGACGGACAGGGTCACCTCTGTAGCGGGACCTTCCGGTGCCGGCAAGTCATCGATAATAAATGCTCTTACCGGAAGGGAGCTTATGGAGACCGGTGAAGTGAGCCGTAAGCTTGGAAGGGGCAGGCAGACAACAAGACATACGGAGCTTATCTGCCTTAAGGAGAATACCTTTATTTTTGATTCGCCCGGTTTTTCCGCCATGGAGCTTCCCAAAATGGAGGAGGCGGAGCTTGCAGGGTGTTTCCCGGAGATGAGGCCATATGCCGGAAGGTGCTATTACGCGGACTGCACTCATACCCATGAGCCCGGCTGCAGCATCAGGGAGGCTGCGGATGATGGCAGGATCACCCGGGAAAGATATGATTCATATACGGATATTTTTGAGGAGCTTAATAAGCTCAGGAGGTTCTGATGGAGTACAAATTTCATCCTTCCATACTGGCAGCGGATTTCAGGAATCTGGGTCGTGACATTGAAAAAGTGGTAAAGGCAGGTGCCGACGGCATACATATCGACGTCATGGACGGGGATTTCGTGCCGCAGATATCCTTCGGCATGCCGGTGATACGCTCCATCAGGAAGGCCACTAACGTGACCTTTGACGTGCATCTGATGGTGATGAACCCGGAAAGATATATAGAGACCTTTGTGGACTGCGGCGCTGATATACTGACAATACATGCGGAGGCCACGAGGGACGTGGAAAATGCCCTGAAGCAGATAAGGCGGGCGGGAGTCAGGGTAGGGCTTGCCCTTAATCCGGGTACCTCTCTGTCCACCCTCGACTATATTATAGATGATGTGGACATGGTGCTTCTGATGACGGTCAATCCCGGCTTCGGCGGGCAGAAGTACATCGAAAAGGCCACAAGGAAGATCAAGGCCTTAAGGGCTATGGCAAGAAACGAGGAAAGAGAGCTCGACATAGAGGTGGACGGCGGAGTCATCGCCGAAAACCTGCATACCGTTTTGGACGCGGGCGCCAATATCATAGTGATGGGGTCTGCGGTATTCAACGGCGACGCAGCCGAAAATACCAGACGCTTTAAGGATGAGATAGCCCGATATCATTAGCGGAAGGCTATATTCCCCCGCGGGATGGGCCAGGACAGATATAAACCGGCTGTTTACGGATGAAAGAGATTGTTTTTATAAAAGATTTTCTGATCAGACATATCAGAATTGTTTCGATCGCAGGTCTTTGCATTGCCGTCATTTCTGGCGGCATTTTCTTTTTGATATCGTTTCTATCCGGTGAGCAGCTTTGGGTGGAAAGGATAATGGAGCTCGGTGATCCGGTCATGACGGATCCGGTCTTTTATGTGGCGGGGAATGACTGGGTGATGGAGCATACCGTCGTAGATACGGCAGGAATTAACAATATGAAGGTCGGCGACTATACCGTAAAGGCCTCGAACCCCTTTAAGGAGTACAGCTACAGGATATATGTGAGGGATACGACTCCGCCGGATCTTAAGGTTGGACAGGAAAGCTCTCCTGTGCTGGAAGCCGGCAAGGAATATGACACGGCCATACTGGGAGCGGAAGCCGTTGATCTCAGCGGCATGGCCTTTATCAGGTATTATTACGACGGGAAGGAGATCGACAGGCTTTTATTCACAAAGGCATCGAGACCCGAGATCACCATAAGGGCCACGGACGGCAACATGAATATGACCGAAAAGAAGGTGAAGCTCGTGGTGGATACCCCTCCAAGGTTTTACGGTGTGCATGACCAGTATCTTTTGATCGGAAGCAGCCTCGATGACCTTGATCCGGTCTTTGCCTGTGATGATGCGGACGGCGGCCTCACATCCGCCGTGAAGAGGGATCTTTCCGGCCTTAATCTCGGGAATATCGGGGATTATAAGGTGAAGTACGAGGTAAAGGACAGCTACGGGCTCGAAGCCAGGACTGAGAGCACTATTCATGTAGTGTCCTCTCCCTCACAGGTAAACGGGCATCTGGACGACTGCAGGATAAGCAGCAGCGATCTTTCCTATGCGGTGGAGGAGGGCTTTTTCGAAAGCATACCCTTTGATAAGCCTGACAGGGACAGGGTGATCTCGGAATGCAGGACATCGCTCGTGAACCTTATGGTGAGATACCCCGACGGTGCAGTCAGCAGCGGATCCGCCTTTATATACCATGTCGCAGCGGATTACGTCTATATGGTTTCCGTTTATCATGTCACGAGTGAGCTGGAGAGGGATCCCGTGACCATCACCTTCTACGACGGCAGCAGCGCGAGAGCTGCCATCAAATCCGTAAGGCTCAGCGCAGGCAATGAGGCGGCGCTTTTTAAGGTGCCGGTGAGGATAGTGCCCTATCATGTGCTGGTGAGGCTTAAGGAGGTGGCGACGGAGGACGATATCTATGACAGCATGAAGGCAGGGACGCCTCTTATCGAGTATTGCAGTATGTGGCGGGGAGGAGAGAGGGACAGTATAATAAAGGACGTCAGGGTGATATCCCTCCGGCTTTCGGCCATACAGAGGAAATATGTGGACGGTGAGTCATACTTTACCGTTACCAGGGAATCCGAAAGCGGAATGAGCGGCACGGCGGTCTTTGATGAAAGAGGAGTGCTTGCCGGCATATGCAGCAAGACCATCATGCCTCTTGAAAATGAAAGGCCGCAATTCAGGGACGGCTGCGACCTGGTGCTGCGTGTGGATGAACTGGACGAATTCATGGACAGGCTGGATGAAGCGGGATAAATCAGGGTTGCAATTGAGGCTTTCTTGTGTTAACATAGGCTTTCGTTGAGTTACTTTTGGCAGGGAGAGGATAGATATGTCTACATTGAGATTGGTTTTGTATATTGTTTTCATGATCATCTGTCTGGCGCTTACATTCATAGTGCTTGCCCAGGAGGGTAAGAGCGCCGGCCTTGGAGCGATAAGCGGCATGGCTGATACATACTGGGGCAAGAATAAGGGAAGATCCCTTGAGGGCAAGCTTCAGAAGCTGACGATCGCATTGTGTGTGCTTTTCATGGTGATAGCTCTGGTGCTTAACATCAAGGCTATCTGAGGA
>CACZNY010000314.1 GCA_902782655.1 uncultured Lachnospiraceae bacterium | reverse complement strand
GAGCTTAAGAAATACTTCAAGGCCATGATGTGGTACGGCAGGCGTAATTTCAACCAGGACAGCGACTCCATGGACAGAAGCGCCATGCTGATCACGGCGGCCATGGATGACAGGGCTTATGAGCTGTGGTCCGGGATCTATGCCGTGACCTCCTTCTTCGCGGGAGCAAGCGATGACAACGGTATCTGCGAATACAGACCTCTCATTGAAGAGGCCTACGGAAAGAGTACGGCTGAACTTAAAGCGAAGGAGCTTGCGGATGAAAAGGGCTGGGAGAAATTCCATAAGCTGACTGAAAGCCTTAAGCCTCCAGCTATCAACTCCGTACCCATGGAGGATGACAACGGGGAGACTGATAAGGCGGAAGCCAATACCGGCTTCAGGTTCATGGGACAGAGATTCTCCATAGATGCGGCCATCTTCCAGAGGCTTATCTACAGCAGGGTGAAGGAAAACTCAAAGGGAGAGACCAGACTGCTTCCGGATGCGCTTGACGTGCCTGCCGCCCTCGGCAGTGAAACTGCGGAGGACATACTGCGCACGGATCTTAAGGCCATGGATTATGAAGGATATGAAGAGAATCTCAAAGGGCTTAAGGAGGCCATGGCTTCTGCAGGAGATGAGACCTGGTATGCCTCACTTTATTCCGAATGGCTGAATACCCTGAGACCTCTGCTTGAAAAGAAGGGAGAGGGATGGCCGATGTTCATGCAGAATGAGAACTGGATGAAAAAATCCCTTGAGGGCTTCCTCGGAAGCTATACGGAGCTCAAGCACGACACCGTCCTTTATTCCAAGCAGGTGATAGCGGAAATGGGCGGAGGAGAAGAGGAAGAGGTGGATTTCAGGGGCTATGCGGAGCCCGAGCCTGTGATCTATAAGAGATTCTCCGGACTCGCAAAGGGGACGAAGACAGGCCTTGATAAGTTCGGTCTTCTCGATAAGGAGACGTCGGAGGATCTGGACAAGCTGTCCGATATAGCGGACAGACTTGAAGCAATATCCGAAAAGGAGCTGAAGGATGAGAAGCTTTCCGATGATGAATATGAATTTATAGAGATATACGGCGGCGAGATAGAGCATTTCTGGTATCAGGCCTATAAGGATGAGGCCGGTGAGGACGGCTATGTGGATCCGAGGATGTTCCCGTCTCCTTTGGTGGTGGATGTAGCTACGGATCCGAACGGCAGGGTGATGGAGCTTGCTACGGGAGATGTGAGCACCGTATTCGTGATAGTTCCCGTGGACGGAACCTTAAGGATAGCAAAGGGCAGTGTCTTCAATTTCTACCAGTTCGAGCAGCCGCTTGATTCCAGGATGACGGATCATGAATGGAGGATAAGGCTCGGCATAGATGCGGATGATAACGGAGAGTTCCACTGGGAGCAGGTGGACATACCCGATAAGCCGGCATGGACGGACAGCTACAGGGAGAGCTACAGCTATTGAAAAGGATCAAATCCCCGGCGGTCATGGCAGCAGCCCTGGCCGCTTTGCTTATACTGGCCGCAGCAGTCCCTGCACTGCTTTATCTTAGAGGAGCCTTTCTTCCCCGATGGGCGGTGTGGGATAAGGGTGCCGAAGGAAGGATACCTGAAGGAGTTAAGGCAAAGCTGGAGGACGGCTGGCTGGTACAGGATACCCTCTTCCCCGATATAGACGGTGACGGTATACCGGAGTGCGTGCTGCTCGTATGGAAGAGGGGAAGCTATGGCAAAAGAAGACCTACCTGGGTCGAAAAGGATGAAAAGGGCTTTTCCCAGCATATATTCATATATAAGGATTACGGCGGAAATGATGAAAAGGATTATCCCGAAGGCTGGCATCCTCTTTGGATGAGCTCGAAGCTTTATATTGATGCGGCAAAGATTACAGAGGGTGATGAGATACCGGGGACAGGCAGGAAAAGCCTTGACATCATATCTCCGGATGGCAGTGTAACCCGCTGGGGGTGGCTTACATGGGGGCTTACAAGGGTGGAGTGATCAGTCCATCTCCCTCATCTCAAAGAATACCTCGGTGGTAAGGCTTTTTTCACAGGCCCGCCAGTTGTCAAGGATACGGTCGATCACAAGCCTGGCATTCAGCGGCACTGTCTTAAGCAGTATAACGAGGTATTTGTTTTTTCCGATCTGGGTTATGACATCGCTCTGTCTCAGGGTGGCGCTCATACTGTCCAAAAAAGCGGTCAGCACCTCTCCGGAGGGTATGCCGTCGGAATTTTTGCTCCGGCTGTTTAAGGTGAACTGCACTATGTGCATTCTTTTCTGATAATTGCTGTTTACCCGCACCAGAAACTGGTATATCAGCTTGAACTGCTCCCTGGAAAGCACCATGGCACCCTTTGCCTGGCTTCTCTCGGTAAGTATGGTGATGACGCTTCCTATATCGGATACATCGCTGTCCGTATGGGATTCACCGTCTGCGCTCGCGCGATAGACCGCATAACCGTGCTTGCCGTTCTGCTTCACGGAGTAAAGAGCCTTATCGGCTTTCTTAAATAGGGTAAGGAAATCGCTGCCATCCTTGGGAGCCACGGCACAGCCTATGGATGCACCGATGGGGATGTGCATATCATCTCCCATAAACTCTCTGGCGGATTCCAGCAGATGCTCATTGATATACTTGGATTTTGCGGCAATGACACCTTCGGTGGTCACATTCTGGCAGAAGACCACGAATTCATCGCCGCCCATGCGGCCTGCGATATCAGTGCCCCTTATGGCGGAGCAGATGATCTCGGCAAAGCGTATCAGGATCTTGTCGCCCATGTCGTGGCCGTAGATGTCATTTATCGGCTTGAAGCTGTCAAGATCTATCATGAGCAGGGCGCCCCTTGACTGGCGGCAGGCTCTGTTTATCTCCGACTGAGCGGAGGCTTTATTAAGCAGTCCTGTCATGGGATCGGTCTCAGCGGCCTTTTTCAGTCCCTGTATCTGCCCTACGGTCTGAAGTATATTTGACACACGGCTTAAGAGCACGTCTGCCCTGAAGGGCTTGCGGATGAAATCAAGGGCGCCCAGCTCGAAGCCCTTGCTCTCTGCGTCCTCGTCAAGATCAGCCGTCATATACATGAAAGGGATCTGATAGCCGACCTGCTCCTGCAGGGCTTCCTTCAGCTCGAAGCCTCCCATGCCGGGCATCCTCAGATCCGAGAGGATCATATCGGGGTTTTCCCTGGAAAACATACGTATGGCATCCTCGCCCGAGGAGGCGCAGACTACATCGTAAGCGGTGGATAAAATATGCTCGGTCATGGCGAGCGAAATATGCTCGTCATCCACTATCATGATCTTGCTTTTTGACATTTATGAAAATCCCCTGATAAGGCGTTTACCCGGGAAGCCGCACCCCTGCCAAGTTGACTCCTAGAAAGTTCTAGGTGGGTCACGGAAGTAT
>CACZNY010000313.1 GCA_902782655.1 uncultured Lachnospiraceae bacterium | reverse complement strand
CCCGCATTCTGCGGGACACGCCGACCGGCAAGCCGGCCGCCTGGTCAAATACGATTCTTGATTTTCTGATGAAAATCAAGAATCTATGCTTTCCCCAAGGAATACAACCTTATAAAAAAGCGATATTTCCTCAAACAGCTGTCTTTGAGACGATTGGAGATTCCGGATCTCAAGCTCGGCTCCTATCTCATCGTAAAATGCATCGGCCATCTCTGCATCGGTAACCAGGGACAATTCTCCTTTTTCATCAAACCTGATCAGAAACGTTCCCCCGCATTTCTCGGTAAACTCTACACAAATGACATTCAGAGAGTTCTTTACCTGCTCCGGGAGTTTAGAAAACTCACTGTTAAAATAGTATTTTTTTTCATATGAGCTTGCTCCGCAGAGTACTATTCCATCCCTTTCATCATGTGTATCCATATATTCCCCTCACCGAAACTTCGCCGGCGTAAACGACAGACTCCGTTCCGTCATCCCTTATGATCTTCAGTCTGCCTTTTTCATCAATACCATATGCCCTGGCTTCATATTCCCCCTTGGGATCAAGTACCCTTACTGCGGCATCGACGTTTACACAGTCCTCATTATATATATGACATAGCTCACTCATGTCATTTGTCCTGCAGAAAACCTCATAATAACCTTCAAATGCATCCGTTACCGCCGCAGCGACTTTAGCCCTGGAGTATACCTGTCCACCCTCCAGATACATGGATGTGGCTCTCTCTCTTATCTCCTCAGGAAACTCCCCCGTATTCACGTTTATCCCCGTACCTATTATCACTTCATGTATGAAGTCAGGCTCCGCGCTCATTTCGGTAAGTATCCCTACAAGTTTTTTTCCGTTTATCACGATATCATTGGGCCACTTTATCTTTACCTCAAGACCGGCTATGTCCTTTATCCCCTTTTCTGCCGCCATAGCCATCACCAGCGTCATCATCGGAGCAGTATCCGGAGGAAAAGCCGGCCGCAGCAGATAACTCATGGCTATATTAACCCCCGCCGGATTCTCCCATCCTCTCCCCCGTCTGCCTTTTCCCCTGGTCTGGACATCAGCTGCCGCCATGAGACCCTGCTTTGCTCCCTTTGCCGATCTCCTCTTCAGTTCATCATTGGTGCTGTCTATTTCCTTAAAATAGATCAGTTCTTTTCCAAGCCATTTAGTGTGAAGAGCCGCCCGGATAGATTTTTCTCCAAACGCATTATCGTCATCTGCCAGCCTGTATCCCCTTCCGGCGACAGCCTCCACCTCTATCCCCTCTCTCCTGAGACTCTCTATATGCTTCCAAACCGCATTTCGCGAGATTCCCATAGCTTCGGCTATCTCCTGTCCGGAAACATATTCATCCTTTGCCCTGAGAAATGCTAAAAGTTCCAAAAGCTTATCACTCCCTGCGCAGCGAGCCCGCCTATGACACATATAGCAGCGGGCACAAGAAATACAGCTATAGAATATCTGCGGGATATAAATCCTCTGACGATATTGGATAAGAACATTGCCGCCCCAAAGTAAAACACAACGGCGAGCAGGGTCTCTGAACCGCCTATTATCACTGCTATAGTCATTACTATCACAACTACAGCTAGTATCAGCGTGGTAAGATCGGTTAGGAACTTGGGGCTTTTCCTGTCAAACCTCATATTTTCCAATCATCCGCGAGCGTTGCAGCCATAACGGCTTTTATTGTATGCATACGGTTTTCCGCCTCATCAAAAACCGGCTGCTGATATGCTTCGAACACTTCATCGGTGACCTCCATGCAGGTCAGGCCAAATTTTTCATTGATCTGTCTTCCTATCTCCGTATCAAGATCATGAAATGCCGGCAGGCAGTGCATAAAGATAGCTTTAGGCTGGGCATTCTTCATAACATCCATTGTAACCCTGTAAGGGGTAAGATCCTCTATACGCTCCTCCCATATCTCATCCGGCTCGCCCATTGACACCCATACATCCGTATAAACAGCATCCACGTCCTTTGTTCCGTCCTTTACGTCCTCTGTAAGAACTATCTCACAACCGGACTCCTCCGCCCATTTTTTACAGATATCCACAAGATCCTTGTCAGGAAAATACTTTTTGGGCGCAACAGCATGAAAATTAAGTCCCAGCTTTGAGCATCCTATCATCAGCGAATTCCCCATATTGTATCTTGCATCGCCCATATATGCCAGAGTCCGCCCCTTAAGATCTCCGAAATGCTCCCTTATGGTAAGCATATCGGCGAGTATCTGTGTGGGATGATACTCATTGGTAAGGCCGTTCCACACTGGTACTCCCGAATATTTCGCCAGCTTTTCCACTATTTCCTGCCCAAACCCCCTGTACTCTATCCCGTCAAACATCCTGCCCAACACCCTGGCAGTATCTTCGATACTTTCTTTTTTGCCGATCTGAGAGCTTTTGGGATCAAGATACGTGGTTCCCATACCCAGATCATGGGCAGCCACCTCAAACGAGGATCTTGTCCTTGTTGACGTCTTTTCAAATATCAGCGCTACATTACCACCCTTAAGCCTGTCATGCAGGACGTGTTCTTTTTTCAGCTTCTTAAAATAAGCCGCAAGGTCAATGAGATAAACTATCTCCTCTGAAGAAAAATCCCTAAGTGTCAGAAAGCTTCTGCCTTTTAATGAAATCATCCCTTACATATCCTCACTTTGATTTTCAACATCTTCAATTATCGCCTCTGTGGTGGCCGCAGCCTCAATACCTCCCAGCCCGGTATCCGGGTGTATGCAGGGATCTGCTTCCGGCGCGCTTTTCGGTCTCTCTGTATCATCAACAGGAGTAGCATTCCCTACCCCAAGGGCTTCCGCAGCCACACCCAGCGTTTCTACAACTGCTGAAATATCGGAAGGCATGAATATTTTAGTCGCTCTTCCGTCGGCAACATCCTTAAGAGCCTCTATCCCTTTAAGTCTCAGCACCCCTTCAGTCGGAGTTGACTTATTCAACATACTTACACCTTCAGCCTCAGCCTCATATACAAGCTTCTTTGACTTGGCACGGCCTTCAGCCAGCGCTATCTGAGCATCTCTCTCTGCTTCAGCAGCCAGTATCTTTGCCCTTTTATCGCCTTCTGCCCTTGCTACGACTGCTTCCTGATGAGCCTGTGCCTCAAGGACAGTCTGACGTCTCTCACGTTCTGCCCTCATCTGCTTTGTCATTATCATTTCTATTTCCTTTGGAGGAGCTATGTTTTTGATCTCAACCCTTGTCACCTTAATGCCCCAGGGATCGGTTGCTTCGTCCAGTATAGCCTGCATTTTGGCATTTATCTGATCCCTGCCCGTAAGCGTCTGGTCAAGCTCCATCTCTCCTATTATATTCCTGAGGGTGGTGGCCGCAAGGTTCTGGAGGCCGGCTATAGGATGCTCCACCCCATAGGCATACAGCTTGGGATCGAACACCTTGCAAAAGACCACGGAGTCTATCTGCATCGTCACATTATCTTTGGTTATCACAGGCTGCGGCGGAAAATCCAAAACCTGCTCCTTTAATGACATCTTCACTGCGACTCTTTCTATAAAAGGAGTTTTTACATGAATCCCCGCTGTCCATGTCGTTTTATACTTTCCGAACCGTTCTATCACATAGGCCTCTGCCTGTGGAACGATACGGACATTGATTATAACAAGGACTATGACTAATAGTAATAAGATCATTATGAATGCCGCCATGGCTTTCCCCTCCTTATCTTTTCCTGTTACGTAAATCCTTCGGTTCGGCCTGATTCGGCCGTCCCACGCACCCACTGTTCTTTTTGGAAAATATCATTATACAAAAAAATAACCACAGGCGCAATTTCCTGTGGTTCGTTATTTATCACTATGTGTTCCCTGCCGGTTCGCCCCGGGGCACTGACGCGCATGGCGCGTCAAAACGTGCCCGTGAAGCAGCCAAAGGGCTGCTTCACCAGTATACATGATTGCCTATTACTATTCCGGGATGACCGGACTTTACATTCCTG
>CACZNY010000312.1 GCA_902782655.1 uncultured Lachnospiraceae bacterium | reverse complement strand
AGAGCCGGAGCAAGCTGGAACGAGGTTGACTGGGGCTGGGTACAGGATCGCAGAAGGTAAGAAGAACAGTCAGGAAGAGATGTATAATACCGGCGGGGTGATGAGTTGCCCCGCCGGTTCTATTTCTTGTATTTCATAACTATTTATTTGACTATATGTAGTATTTGGTCTATACTGAAATGTCTTAACAATTGCGTAACAAGTTACTGAAAGGTGGAAATGGCAACCAGAAGCAGATCCGATCACGGAAGATCGGGGGTGGGAAGATACGAGGAATATGACGGCTTTGGGAAATTCAGCCGTGACGGATACGTGGGCTTCGAGGACGAGGAAGACCGCGTGATACAGGCACTCAGAAATAATACAGAAGAGGAATACTACGAGGACGGGGAAGAGTACTACGACGAAGACGAGGGCTTCTATGAAGATGAGGAGTACTACGAGGACGAGGAGTATTACGAAGACGAGGATGATTATGATGAGGATGACGGCTATTATGACGAGGAGCCCAGGGCAAGACGCTCAGGAGCGCCTGTAAAGAATAAGGGCCGGAGCAGCCGGCCTCCCAAAAGAAAGTCAAAGACCTCCGGAGCGAAAAGAAACGGCGCCGGAAGAGGAGAGCCAAAAAAGAAAAAGCGCATCTGGCTCTTCATTCTGGAGATATTCATTTTCCTGGCTCTTCTGATCGCTCTTTTCATCATGATGAAATGGAGCAAGGTCAATAAGGAGGATCTTTCCGAAAGCCAGATCTATATCAATGAAGAGCTGAAGGCGGCATTGGACGAGCCGGAGAAGTCGATTGAAGATTCCGGAGGCTCTGCCGACTGGGGAATGAAGGGGTATAAGAATGTGGCGCTTTTCGGGGTGGATGCAGGCGGTACAAGATCCGATACCATTATCATTGCTTCCATCAATACAGATACATATGAAGTGAAGATGTGCTCGGTGTACAGGGATACATACCTCAATACCAACAGCATGGAGAATCCCGTATACAATAAGGCAAATTCAGCATATTCGAAGGGCGGTCCGGAGCAGGCCATAAGGATGATCAACATGAATCTGGACATGAATGTGGATGACTTTGTCACGGTTGATTTTGATGCGCTGGAGGATATAATCGACGATCTCGGCGGTGTGGAGATAAATGTGCAGCCTGAAGAGGTTGATTATATCAATGATTATCAGTTCAGTATAGTGATGGATCTGGGAGGGCCCAATGAGGGAAAGATAAAGAATCCCAGGAATTTCATCGCGGTGACAGAGCCCGGGCTCCAGACCCTGAACGGACTGCAGGCTACGGCTTACTGCCGTATAAGGTATACTGCAGGCTCTGATTTCAGACGTACCGAGAGGCAGAGAGAGGTCATAAACCAGATAGTGCAGAAGGCCAAGAAGGCTCCCATTACCAAGCTGAATAAGATACTTGATGATGTGCTCCCTCAGATCACCACCAGCTTCTCTGCGGCGGAGTTCGCGGATTATGCGTCCAAGGTCGGCAAGTATTCCATAGCCGAAACCAGAGGCTTCCCTTTCGTGAACGTCACCGGAAATATTGGGAAGCAGTCCATGGTAGTGCCTGACACGCTGGTATTTAATGTGGCGGATATGCATACCTTCCTTTTCGGTCCTTCGGATTACACTCCCACGACCACGGTGCAGCAGATCTCAGAGAAGATAGAGAACGACAGGGAAGCAAGCGGACTGTGACGGGACCGGCAGATGTAGTGATACTGACATATAAGCCGGACAGGGGGCTTATCGATATCCTTTTCAGGCTTGAGGAGCAGACTGTCACTCCCGGTAAGATCATCCTTATCAATACTGAAAGAGCGTATATGGATGAGCTGATGAGCCGGGATAAAAGGCTTGAGGCCTTCGATAATATCGAGATACATCATATTTCAAAGGAAGAATTTGACCACGGCGGAACAAGGAAAAAGGCGGCACTGTATTCAGATGCCGCTTTTTTGATCTATATGACGCAGGATGCTTATCCTGCGGACAGCATGCTCGTGGAGAGTCTGCTTAAGCCCTTTGAGGATGATGACAGCATAGCAGTGAGCTATGCCAGACAGCTTCCGAGGGAAGGGGCATCACCCATAGAGGCCTACAACCGTATATTTAATTATCCCGACGGAGATATTAAGAAGACAAAGGCTGACGTTAAAAGACTGGGGATAAAGACTTACTTCTGCTCCGATGTATGCGCCTGCTACAGGCGGGATATTTATGATAAGCTTGGGGGGCATATTGAGCACACTGTCTTTAACGAGGATATGATCTATGCCCATGGGGCTGTGGAGAACGGGTACAGTATTTATTATGCATCATCGGCCATGGTGGTACACAGCCATGATTATACCGTCGCGGAGCAGTACAGGAGAAACGTGGATCTGGGACGATCCCAGGCTGAGCATCCGGAGATTTTTGATCAGGTGCCGTCCGAGGGAGAGGGAAAGAAGCTTGTAAAGGGCTGTGTTTCATATCTGATAAAAAACGGATACTGGTATCTGATACCGAGATTCATAATGCTGTGTGCCGGCAGGTATCTCGGATACAGAAAGGGCAAAAAGGCGGGACGCCGGACCTGAATATCAGGATACCGAAATTAAATGTCAAGATACAGAGCCGTATCTTGACATATAAATCTAAATATATCTTGACAAATCAACCTCCGTAATGTAAACATATATAAAGATATAGTAAACAAATCATATAGATTCGCTTACTGTACAAGAATTGTATTTGTAAAAAATCAGACGTACTAAATAAAATCTGCAGGAGGAAGAAATGACATTCGTCGACGTTCATGAAGCTGCCGCAAAATGGGATATGACAGAACGGCGCATTACGATGCTCTGCCGGGACGGCAAGATCGATGGCGCAAAAAAGGAAGGAAAGCTCTGGCTTATTCCGGAGAGCGCGAAAAGACCTTACGACGGAAGAACAAAAGAAGCAAGAAACGGTGGATCGGATTCTGAAAAAAAGGAGAAAAAAATGGGTAAATATTTCGGTACGGACGGTTTCCGGGGAAAAGCAGGCGAGGTGCTTACCGCGGAGCATGCATTCAAGACGGGGCAGTTCCTGGGATGGTATTACAGTAAGGAGAGGCCTGCAAGGATCGTTATAGGAAAGGACACAAGGCGTTCCTCATATATGTTTGAAAATGCGCTGAGCGCAGGCATTACATCTACAGGAGGCTTCTCTTATCTGCTTCATGTCACTACTACTCCCTGCGTAAGCTATATCACGAGGACTGAGGGCTTCGACTGCGGCATAATGATCTCTGCAAGCCATAATCCCTTCTATGACAACGGCATAAAGCTTTTGAATGCCGAGGGCGAGAAGATGGAGGATGATGTCCAGGATATGGTGGAGCGCTTCATAGACGGAGAGATAAAGGATGTGCATCCGGCGACCGAGGATAAGATCGGACAGACTATAGATTTCTATTCGGGAAGGAACAGGTACATAGGCTACCTGACCTCCATAGCCCCGGTTTCCTTTGAGAACCGAAAGATAGCGCTGGACTGCGCCAACGGAAGCGCCTGGATGATAGGGAGGGCGGTGTTTGACGCTTTAGGCGCCAAGAATTACGTGATGAATAATACACCTGACGGCCTTAACATCAACGCGAACGCAGGCTCAACCCATATCGAGGGTCTGCAGAAATATGTGCGGGAGAATAAGGTGGATGTGGGCTTCGCCTTCGACGGAGACGCGGACAGATGTCTCGCAGTAGATGAATACGGTGATGTGGTAAACGGTGATGCCATAATGTACATATGCGCAAAGCATCTGAAGGGTAAGGGGATGCTGCCCAGCAATACCGTTGTCACCACGGTAATGAGCAATTTCGGTCTCTACAAGGCCTTTGATAATGCGGGGATCGCTTATGAAAAGACCAAGGTCGGCGACAGATATGTGTATGAGAATATGAAGGAGAATAATCACATGATCGGCGGCGAGCAGTCCGGACATGTGATCTTCAGGAAGTACGCCCATACCGGAGACGGCCTGGTCACTGCGATCATGCTTATGACGGTCATGGTGGAGACTCAGCTTCCGCTTTCGGTGCTTGCCTCTGAGGTGAAGATGTATCCCCAGGTGCTTAAAAACGTGGAGGTGGATGACAAGGAGAAGACCCTTGAGGATCCGGCAGTGAAGAAAGCCGTAGAGGATACGGGAGCATATCTCGGAAACGACGGAAGGGTACTGCTCCGGGCATCAGGAACGGAGCCTGTACTGAGAGTCATGTCCGAAGCGTCGACCTACAAGGACTGTGAGAAGTGCGTGGATGAGATAATCGATGCAATGAAGACATCGGGTCATCTCATAAAGGTACGCGGATAAGGAAAGGAGACAGAAAACATGAAGCTTACGATAAACGATCTTTATGATCTTTCACATACAAAGGCAGGAGAATATCTGAAGAAATTCACATATCCCTGGGAGGCTCTGGAGGGTATAAAGGAGCTCATCCTTGAGATCGGAAAGACGCTTAGCCCTGAGGAATATGATCATCCCGAGGAGGATGTATGGATAGCGAAGGACGCAAAGCGCTATCCCAATAACTACATAGCGGGCCCCTGTATAATAGGACACGGCACCGAGGTGCGTCCCGGAGCCTTTGTAAGGGGATCTGCCCTTGTGGGTGACAACTGCGTAGTGGGTAATTCCACAGAGCTTAAGAACGTGATCCTTTTTGATAATGTACAGGTTCCCCACTATAACTATGTGGGAGATTCCATCCTCGGCTATAAGGCTCATATGGGAGCCGGCTCCATTACAAGCAATGTGAAGTCGGATAAGAAGCCTGTGGTAATAAAGAATGAGGGAGAGAATCTGGAGACCGGACGCAAAAAAGTGGGTGCTTTGGTGGGCGACAGAGTCGAGGTCGGCTGCAACACGGTGCTGAATCCGGGAACCGTGGTAGGACGTGATTCAAACATCTATCCCGTATCCTGTGTGAGGGGAGTGATACCGGAAAACAGCATATATAAAGGCAAAGACAATATTGTGGCTAAGGAGGATAAATAAATGAAGGTAATAGTTGCGGACACTTATGAAGAGGGAGCGAAGAAGGCGGCAGATGTCATAGAGAAGCTTGTAAGGGAAAAGCCCACATGCACTCTGGGTCTTGCGACTGGCTCGAGTCCTGTAGGAATGTATAAGGAGCTTGCCAGAAGATGCAGGGAGGAGGGACTTGATTTCTCCGGGGTGCATACAGTGAATCTGGATGAGTACGTAGGGCTGGCTCCCGATCATCCCCAGAGCTACAGATTCTTTATGGATGACAATCTCTTTGATCATATAAACATAGACAAGGCGAATACATATGTAGCAAAGGGCACGGGAGATATCGAGGCAAACCTTAAGGAGTTTAACGATATCCTTGATAAGACAGACATCGATCTGCAGGTTCTGGGCGTGGGTCCCGACGGACATCTCGGATTCAACGAGCCGGGGGAATTCCTCTATGAGAAGGCTCATAAGGAAACTCTTGAGGACAGTACAATAGATGCCAATACCAGATTTTTTGAAAACCGTGATGAGGTCCCGAGATACGCGGTGACCATGGGAATGGGCTCCATCATGAAGGCGAAGACCCTGCTTATGATAATAAACGGGAACAAGCAGGAGGCTGCAAAAAGGCTTCTTATGGATGACAGGATCGATCCGGGATGCCCCGCTACCTTTATGCGGATGCACAGGGATGCCATAGTCGTGATAGAAAAGAAGCTTGCGGATGAGATAGGCTATAAGGGCTGAGTAAGGGGAAAGGAAAAGGCATGTGCGGGATAGTAGGATACGTAGGACATGAGCAGGCAGCTCCCCTGATACTGGAGGGGCTCGCGAAGCTTGAATACAGGGGGTATGATTCTGCCGGACTTGCAGTGCGCGACAGTGACGGCAAGGTAAGGGTGGTCAAGGCAAAGGGCAGGCTTAAGGTGCTCGCTGAGAAGACCAATGACGGAGCATCGCTGCATGGGACAGTGGGCATAGGCCATACCAGATGGGCTACCCACGGCGAACCCTCTGAGATCAATGCCCACCCGCACGTATCTTCAAATAAGCTGTCACTGGATGATGCCAATGTGGTCGGCGTGCATAACGGCATCATCGAAAACTATCAGGAGCTCAGCGAAAAGCTGCTGAGACATCAGTATACCTTTTACTCCCAGACCGACACTGAGGTAGCGGTAAAGCTCGTCGATTATTATTACAATAAATACAGGATAGGCCCCATAGATGCCATTGCCAAGACAATGGTGAGAGTCAGAGGATCCTATGCCCTGGCGCTGATGTTTAAGGAGCGTTCCGATGAGCTGTGGGTCGCCCGCAAGGATTCACCCATAGTGATAGGACTTACCGGGGATGCTGCCTATGTGGCATCGGATGTGCCGGCAGTCCTGAAATATACGAGAAGCGTATACTATATCGGCAATCAGGAAATGGCCTGTCTCAGGGCGGGAGAGGTGCATTTTTATAATCTGGACGGGGATGAGATAGAAAAGGAGCCTGTCGAGATAGAGTGGGATGCCGCGGCTGCGGAAAAGGGCGGATTCGAGCATTTCATGATGAAGGAGATCCATGAGCAGCCAAAGGCTGTGGAGGATACGGTAAGGGCGCTTGTAAAGGAGGGACGGATCGATCTTACGGAGAGCGGTATAGAGGATGGATTCATAGAAAGGATCAGACAGATCCATATCGTAGCCTGCGGCTCCGCCTGGCATGTGGGAATGGCGGCGCAGTACGTTCTGGAGGATCTGACCCATATACCGGTAAGGGTGGAGCTGGCGTCGGAATTCAGATACAGGAAGCCCATGCTTACGGGGGATGATCTTGTCATAGTGATATCCCAGTCGGGAGAGACGGCAGATTCGCTGGCGGCATTGAGGGAGGCAAAGAAGCTTGGAGCCGTGACGCTGGGAATAGTAAACGTGGTAGGATCCTCCATAGCGAGGGAAGCAGACCATGTGATCCACACTCTGGCAGGACCCGAGATAGCAGTGGCGACCACCAAGGCCTACAGCACCCAGCTTATAGTGAGCTATGCTCTCGCCATCCACATCGGGAGGGTACGCGGTCTTATCGATGATAAGAAGTACGAAGAATACGTATCTGAGCTTAAGACCATACCGGGCAAGATAGAGAAGATACTTGACGATAAGGAGAGGATACAGTGGTTTGCCGCAAAATACGCCAACGCAAAGGATGTTTTCTATGTTGGCAGAGGCATTGATTATGCGGCGACCCTTGAGGGAAGCCTGAAGCTTAAGGAGATATCCTATATACACTCGGAGGCTTACGCCGCGGGTGAGCTTAAGCACGGAACCATAAGCCTTATAGAGGACGGGATCCTGGTCATCGGCGTCCTCACGCAGAATGATCTCTTTGAGAAGACAATAAGCAATATGGTGGAATGCAAGGCGAGAGGGGCATATCTTATGGGGCTTACGACCTACGGGCATTACGAGATAGAGGATACCGTGGATTTTGCGGTATATGTGCCGAAGATAGAGGAGCATTTTGCGGCATCCCTTGCGGTGATCCCGCTGCAGCTTCTGGGCTACTATATAAGCGTTGCCAAGGGTATAGATGTGGATAAGCCCAGAAATCTGGCAAAATCAGTTACCGTAGAGTAAGTGAAAAAAAACTACCCTCTGTCATTCGTTTTATGATATCCTATATTATGTATAAATATACGTACAATGATGAATGACCGGATAGTTACTGTTCAGTGCCGGCGTGCGCAGGAGCGTCCCCGGTTCGGATCCGGTTGGATGTCTATACATGAGAGGGCTGTTTTTTGAATGTAGTTTACTTTGACATTAATGCCGTGATCCTCTGTGTGATGCTGCTTGTCACACTGGTGGTACACAGGAGTGTCAGGCTTAATCAAAACAGGGTTTTCATATATATGCTGCTTTTCAATCTTGTGGCAGCTGTTGCTTCCCTGCTCTCCGGCATTGGCCAGAATGCCAATATGCTCGGAATACCGCATATCCTTGCGGAGCCCAGGATCATGTATTTTACCACCTTTGTATATATGGCTTTCCGTATAAGCTGTACTCTTTTATTCTATAAATATGTGCGGGTGGTGCTCAATATCGACTCATCCAAAATGTTCGACACTGTTCTTTCCTATGCCCCCATAATAGCCGCCTACACGGTGCTGGCTCTTACTCCGCTTAACAACGGCATATTCTACTTCAGGGGAGGCAGGTATATGCGCGGAGAGTTTATGTGGGTATTCTATCTCGTCGCCATATGGTATACCGTCGTATCGCTGAACTATGTGATGCTCTACAGGAATAACATACGCATGTCGGTGATGATATCCTTCATGTCCTTTGCGCTGTTTTCCGGCGTAGGCATCTTTTTGCAGTTCCTTGACAGAACCTATAAGATAGAATGCTTCTTTTCTGCCGTTGTGCTGCTGATACTGTATATCACCATAGAAAGACCCGGAGACTATATGGATTCGGCCACCGGACTGCAGAATGATTACGCCTTCTACGTCAATGCAGCCATCCGGATAAAACGCCGCAGGGGGACGCGCATGGTGGCTGTATCCCTGGATAATATAGATTTCCTTGACAGCAGCATAGGCCATGAGACTACCTCGATGCTTCTGATACAGGCAGCTGATTTCCTTGAGAAGCTGTCGAAGAATGCAGTGGCCTACAGGCTGGAGAGGGATCTTTTCGTGCTGCTGATAAAGGAGGGCTCCACAGTCACTCATATTGAGCTCATGAATGCCATAAGGAAGCGGTTTTCGGCGCCCTTTAATACCGA
The DNA here is from genome assembly GCA_902782655.1 of uncultured Lachnospiraceae bacterium. Lineage (GTDB taxonomy): Bacteria > Bacillota > Clostridia > Lachnospirales > Lachnospiraceae > NK4A144. Next base: position 960 of record CACZNY010000312.1, on the reverse strand, counting down.
CAAATACTCCATCATGCTTTTTGACTGCTCCATGTATGCCTGCTGGCCCGACGATGTAAGGGATACGGAGGAGCTGAAGAGGCTTCTGACACTTTTTGCCGTCAAGGAACGCCACAGGATGAAGCATGTGATAAGGGCGCAGAGCATAGACCTGGACCAGGACAAGCGGCGGAGGAGCATAGATCTCCTGCTGCATAATGCGATAATATCGGAGAGCTTTAATTTCAGGTACCAGCCTGTCAAATCCATAGGCACGGGAAGGTTTGATTCTGTAGAGATGAAGCCCATGATAGAAAGTCCCGAGTTTGGGATGATAGCTCCGGGGGAGTATTTTCCCATAGCTGAGGAAAACGGAACTGCCGTACCCATAATCAAGCATATCTTCAATGTCTGCTTTGAGTATATCAGTGAATCGGGACTCACGGGGATAGACATAAACGAGTATGCGATACCCGTTCCGAATGCTTTCCTGCTCATGAGGAGCGCGGCGTCGTGGATACTTGAGACCGCGCTGGAGCACGGGGTGGATCCGGGGTATGTGACTCTGGAGATATCCGAAAATACCATGATCAATTATAACTACGCCCTGGAGGAGAATATAAGAGCACTGCATGAGGCGGGATTTTCCTTTATGCTTACGGACTACGGAAACGGCTATACTGACGCGGAAATGATGCTGAGGATGCATCTCAGTGAGGTTTCCCTGAACAGAGATCTTTTATCCTCTGCGCCTATATCGGATAAGGCTGACACTCTTGTGCGCTGCGCGGTGGATATGATGAAGAATCTTTCCATAGGGATAAAGGCTTCCGGCATAGACAGTCCGGAGCTTGAAAAATACGCAGTCGGGGTAGGAGTTGATAAGCTTCAGGGCTTCAATCTGTCAAGATTCCTGTCGGGGGCGGATCTTATAAGATTCATGAAGGAAAGGAGGGAGAACCATGGGGTTGGGTTACTATT
>CACZNY010000311.1 GCA_902782655.1 uncultured Lachnospiraceae bacterium | reverse complement strand
GTGGCTCCCTGAACAGTAACCACATCACGCTTTCCTACGAGCATCCTGACTATATGCTGATACAGGATTTCAAACACTCTCCTGTAATCGTCCTTCAGGTATTCCATGTAATGATCATAAGCGATACGCTCCTTTATTAGCCTTTCAACTGCCAAAACGTCCGGAAAATCATTTTCTATGATCATGTTCTCCGTCAGACCCTTCTGTCCGTCATCATTGTTTCCATCTGCAGACTGAAGGAATGAATGTGTTTCTTTTAAATCTGTTTTATTAATATCAAGTTCTTTTGGTACGGAATTTTCGGAGTCAAGAGCAGGATATTTTCCTACTCTTGTTTCCGTTTTTTCCACTTTCAAGACTCCGTTTTTTTCGGGTTCTGAAATTGTCATTTCTCCTTTTTTCACATTCTCAGAACCGGATTTTTCAGGTTTCTTGGTCACGAAATTCTTCACATATATCAGATCCGGTTTTCCCTGACCCCTTCTCTTTTTCTCTATGAGTCCGAAGTCTATAAGGTGCTTTAAAGTCTCTCTAGCCTTGTCTTCACTGCATCCGCGCAACGCTTCCTGCATTGATGAGATAGTTCGTATGATATAGGTATGCCCCTGGTCATCAACCCAGCCGTTCTTTTTTGACATGGCTACCTGCTCATGCAGAAATCCATATAGGACACATTCTGCCAGCCCTAATTCAGCGTAGTCAGAATCTTCGAAAAAGACCTTTGGAACCTTAACATACCTAAACTGATCACATTCCGCTCCGGAATAATAATCATATTCATACTTAGCCATGGTCATACGCCTCCATGTTTTCTACTGTTTTCTTCGAGCAGCCTTACTATCAGACTCTCAATCTCAGCATCGCTTGTTTCTGCGGAAAAATACTGCATGATGATCTCATGCTTTATCACGACATTCCGCTCCTTGACCTTTGTGATCTTTAAAAGAGCATGAAGCGCATCCTTGGTGCATCTCTTTTCCTGTGACATTTTCTTTATCTGTTGGGCCTGGGATAAAGATGGTGTAACCTCATCCTCATCCATAACTTCCAAAAGCAGACGTTGCTCTTCCTGAGTTATATAAGATAATTCGACAGCAGGATTGAATTTGAGGTTCTTGTTATCTACCATATCAATAAGCTTCGGAATGAGTTCAGTGAGGCGGATGTAGCGTTGGATCTGTCGCCCGCTTTCACCAATGTCTTTTCCAATAACATCCGCAGATTTCAACTTGTCGACAACTTGTCGCGAAGTTGTATCTGATTTTCCCTGATGAGATAAAGCATCGAGTTTCATCTTGAATGCAAACGCCTTTTCACTAGGAAGTATCTCTTCCCTCTGCAGGTTTGCATCCACCATCGCAATCACAGCTTCATCATCTGTAAGATCACGCACAATGACCGGCACACGGTCCAACCCCACGATCTCAGCTGCATGTTTTCTTCTGTGGCCCGATATGACTTCATATCCGCCCTGTGGCCTGTTTCGCACCATCAAGGGCACGAGGATCCCGTTCTCACGTATACTTTCAACAGTCTGTGACATCTTTTCATCGTCAATGACTTTGAACGGATGATTCTGGAACGGGAACAATTCGGCTACTGATACTTCGATCACCTGTCCCTTCTGATCCTGATCAAGACCAAAAAGGGCATCAAGTCCTTTCATCTGAACTCTGTCCGGAAGAGGTTTCTTAGCAGTCATGAGCAAGCACCTCCTTCGTCAGATTTTCATATGCCAGAGCGACCTTACACTTCGGATCATATTTAAAAATGCTTTCTCCGTGAGCAGTGCATTCCTTGGCACGGACAGATTCAGGAATCTTGGTCTCAAATATCTTCAGTTCCTTTCCACGTCCTGTCCTGATCCTTTCGAGTATCTCCGGCTCATAATTGGTCCGAGGATTGAACTTATTTATGACGATCCCTTCGATCTCCAGTGATCGGTTGAGTTTTTCCCTTACAAGATCTATTGAATCAAGAAGTTGATCCAGCCCCTTCATGGACAGATATGACGCCTCCATGGGAATGATCACGGAATCAGCTGCAGCAAGGGCATTTACTGTTACCATGTTAAGGCTTGGGGAGCAGTCGATCAGGACCATATCGTACCGTTCCCTGATCTTATCTATGAGGGATCTCAGGAGATATTCTCTCCCGAACGATTTCATGATATCGAAATCAAGACCGGCAAGCTTTATATTGCAAGGGATTATGTCCACGCCTTCATCGTTATGGATGATATAGTTGTCTATATCTATCTGTCCTCCGTGTATCTCCCGGAAAAAGTACTCCCCGAGGGCATTATCAAGCTCATCTATATCATCAACGCCGAGACTTGATGAAAGATTCCCCTGCGGATCCGCATCCAGGACCGCAACCTTTAATCCGTTTTTTGCAAATCCGACTCCGAGATTTGCTGAAATCGCTGACTTTCCGACTCCACCTTTTTGGTTCGAGACTGAGTAAACTCTGCACATATTCAGGCCTCCTTATGATCTGAATTTTCTTTTCTGGTTTTTCTGAAGCTTTTTCTTTTCTGCTTTAAGATCCTTGAATGTTAAAAACTGTCTGAGCTTTGGACCTGCTCCACGGTTTGTCATGATTCCCGACTGGCTCATGAGTTCCAGCCCCTTCTCACCTTCAAGAACCTCTATGACTCTCTTGATCTGATATGAAGATCCTGCCTGAACCCTGATCTGAACAAGCTCTTCGGGAAATCTGTTCTCGCTTTTTTCCATATGACCTTTTCCTCCCTACGGTATTTGGTTACCGGGGGCCTGAGTGCATGTTTACTGTCTTCAATACGGCCTGCACTATCGCTGTAAGGTCTACATTCATTCCTTTATCTCCTCTCTGCTCCTTCAGATAACTCTTCCGAATCAAAAGATGAGTCATCTGTTTCCTCAAGATCCTCCCCGAATATTTCATCAAGATTCCAGTCCGGATCATCATCTTTTGCTTTCCTGAAGAATTCATGTTCTTCACCGGGATCATCTTTGCAGATGATCAGTTCACCGGTTTTTAACAGGTAGTCATCCAAGACCCTGGTATTGATCAGGACGATGTCACCAAGATCATAATAGGCACCTGCTTTGATTGCTCTGTTTATAAGTCTGTCCCTGGACATGTAATACGCTCTTGCAGCCGGATAAACCTGCATATATTTTGTTTTATGCGGATGCCAGTCATCCTGCTGCACAAGTTTTTCAAAATACCGTAATGTTCTTTTTGTTTGGGGATCCATTTTCGTTTTCCTTTCTTTCAGACTAATTGATAGTTTTCAGACGAAAAAAAGACACTCTCCGAGGAATATTTCCTGAGAAAGTGCCTTAAAATAGTTCTTGTGAAATTAGTGATTTTTGATTAAAATTCGTGTATGACAGGTGCTTGAAACCCTGATAAACACTGCATTTTCTGATGCTTCAAGCGCTGTAACTCGCTTGTGGTGCGGGTTTGAGATTTTAGTTTCCTTGAAACCCTTGATACATCAGCCAATGAGCCAATCGTACATTTCCTGGTATTTATTTGCCGATACTTCCCATGAGAAGTTCGCAGCCATTGCACGATCTACCATCTTGTTCCACTCACGGCGGCGGTCGTAATAGATTTTTTCCGCGTAGCGGATGGTATGGAGCATTTCGTGTGCATTGTAGTTGACAAAGGAGAATCCTGTTCCCTTACCCTCATACTCGTTGTAAGGCTCTACAGTATCCTTGAGTCCACCGGTCTCTCTTACGATGGGAATGGTTCCGTAGCGGAGAGCGATGAGCTGTGAAAGTCCGCAGGGCTCAAAGAGCGAAGGCATCAGGAAGGCATCACTGGATGCATAGATCCTGTCGGAAAGTTCATCCGAATAGTAGATGTTCGCGGATACCTTGTCAGCATACTTCCAGTCGAAGTGTCTGAACATGTTCTCGTACTGCTCTGATCCGGTTCCGAGCACAACTATCTGTACATCATCCCTGCAGAGTTCGTCCATAACATAAGCGATGAGATCGAATCCTTTCTGGTCAGTAAGTCTGGACACGATACCGATCATCATCTTCTTATCATCCACGGTAAGTCCGAGCTGTTCCTGAAGAGCTTTCTTATTCTTGGCTTTCTCCTTGCGGAAGTTTGAAGCGTTATATTTTTTTACAAGGTAATCATCGGTAGCGGGATTGAACTTGTCGTAGTCGATTCCGTTGACGATACCGCGGAGCGAATTGCTGCGCGCCCTGAGAAGTCCGTCAAGTCCCTCGCCGTAGAACTGGGTCTTAATCTCCTCTGCATAGGTATCGCTTACTGTTGTGACCGCGTCCGCAAAAACTATTCCTCCCTTGAGAAGGTTCGCATCCTTGTAGGATTCAAGCTTATCGGGAGTAAAGAAGTAATCGGGAAGTCCGGTGATATTCTTGACAGTCTTGACATCCCACTTTCCCTGGAACTTGAGGTTGTGGATAGTGATGACAGTCTTGATGCCGCGATAGAACTCACCTCCCGCAAAGCGCTCTTTGAGATAGACGGGGATCAGTCCGGTCTGCCAGTCATGGCAGTGGATGAGGTCGGGTCTGAAATCAAGCAGCGGAAGTGCGGACAGAACCGCTTTGCAGAAGTAGGTATATCTCTCAATCTCATACCTGGGATCATCGTTATATACCTTGGGTCCGCTGAAATAGTATTCGTTGTCGATAAAATAATATGTGATGCCGTCGACTTCAGCTTTGAAAAGGCCGACATAGATATTCTGCCAGTTGTAATCCATGTAGAAGGAGTTGACGTACTCAAGCTTGTCCTTCATCTCCTGCTTCATGCAGGCATACTTCGGCAGGAAAACTCTTACGTCAAAGTATCTCTTATCGAGGTACTTGGGAAGAGAGCCAACAACGTCTGCAAGACCTCCCGTTTTGATGAACGGCACCCCCTCAGATGCAACAAACAAAACTTTCTTCATAGAGTATCGCCTCCGAATCTGTTTTATCTTACCTGTTCTCTATAGCCTGACGTAAATCTTCCTTCATGTCAAGCACTGCAAGCCTTGAAGCTTCTGCATATCCCTCTTCACCGACATGTGCATACTGTTCCTGCTTGTATGCTGCAATGATGCCTCTTGAGGAATTGACGATAGCTCCAAGTCCATCATCGTTGAAGAAATATGCGATATCAGCACCCTTTCCTCCCTGTGCTCCGTAACCGGGAACGAGGATGTAGGAATTAGGCATGAGCTTCCTGAGTATCTTGCCCTGCTCGGGATATGTCGCACCGACCACGGCACCTACTTCTGAATATCCTGTTGCAGGATCGATGGTGGACTTGCCCCATTCTACCACCTTCTCTGCAACATGCTCATAGAGTGCTCTTCCGTCTATCTCCCTGTCCTGGAATTCTCCGCTGGAGGGATTGGATGTCTTAACAAGGACGAATATGCCCTTCTTTTCAGCTTCACATACTTTTACGAAAGGCATAACACCGTCGGATCCGAGGTAAGGATTGACTGTCACGATGTCCTCATCGAATGCTGATGCAGCCGATGAACCGATAACTGTTTTGCCCAGATGAGCCACAGCATACATCTCGGAAGTGGAGCCGATATCGCCTCTCTTGATATCTCCGATAACGACAAGGCCCTTTTCATGACAGTAGTCACAGGTCCACTTGAAAACCTCGAGTCCGGGGATGCCGAGCTGCTCGTACATTGCGATCTGGGGCTTTACGGCAGGCACCAGATCAGCCACGGCATCAATGATACCCTTGTTGTATTCCTTGAAAGCAAGAGCTGCTCCGTCAAGTGTCTCCCCGAGCTCCGCAAAAGCTTTCTGCTTGATGAACTCTGGCACGAACTTAAGATTGGGATCGAGTCCTACAACTATGGGGGCCTGCTTTGCTTTGATCTGTTCTATAAGTTTTTCAATCATGTCATACCTCTTTGGTAAAAATCATTCTTCTGTCTTGATCCTGGTCTCCAGGAACTGGATCTCTCT
>CACZNY010000310.1 GCA_902782655.1 uncultured Lachnospiraceae bacterium | reverse complement strand
GCTTTAAGCCGCATCGCGGATCTTGTCAGGGATGAGGGATACCATTACAGGGACTGCGGCATACTGATGGGGGATACGGCTGTATATGCGGATATAGTAAGGAGCGAGGCAAAAAGATACAGGATACCGGTCTATGTGGATCAGACGAGGCATATAAGCCTCAATCCCTTTACGGAGCTTATAAGAGCCGTTATAGCGGTGGTCAGGGAGGACTATTCCTATCCGTCGGTATTCCATCTTCTGAGGACGGGGCTTACGGATATACCCTCAGAGGATATCGACATAGCCGAAAATTACATCCTGGCTGCCGGGATCAGGGGAGGCTCCGCTTACAGTAAGCCCTTTAAGGCAGTGTTCCGAGGCGCCCCGGATGAAGAGAGGCAGGCGGCGGAAAGGGTGCGGGAGAGGCTCAATGAGCTTATGAAGCCTGTAAGGGAGACGGCTTCCGACAGAAACAATATCATAGTAGGCGATATGATAAAATCGGTGAGAGAGCTCTGCTCAGGGCTTGGGGTCGAGGAGAAGCTATCGGACTTTGTGGGATACTTCAGGGAAAACGGCGAGCCTGAAAGAGAGATCGAGTACTCCCAGATCTATGATATATTAAACAGCCAGTTTGACAATATGGACTCCCTGATAGGGGATCAGAGGGTCTCTGTCCAGGAGTTTTCAGAGCTTTATGAGGATGCGCTTTCGGAGATAAGGGTAGGCGTCATACCTCCCAAGGCTGATGTGGTAATGGCGGGCGATCTGACCAGGAGCCGCTTCAGTCATCTGAAGGCCTTGTTTTTCATAGGAATGGCGGAGGGAGCCATACCCACATCGGGGAATAAAGGCGGCCTTATCTCTGATAATGACAGAAGGCTCCTTAAGTCCCTCGGTGTGGAGGTCGCGCCCTCTGCCGCGGAGAATGCGGAGAAGGAAAGATTTTATTTCTATATGAACCTTATGAAGCCGGAGGAGCTTGTAAGCCTGTCCTATCCTGTCAATTCACTGGACGGGGCGGCAAACAGGGAATCCTGGTTCATGAAGGAGACGAGACGCTGCCTGGGAGTGCCGGAATGCGTAAGAAGCTGTCCTGATTACAGGCGTTTTTATTCCGAGGATGATCTGATGGCATCCTTTGCCGAGAGCATGGAGCCGGATCCGGAGGCTGCCGCGAGAAGCCTTAAGGCTCTGGATCAGCTTAAGGAGAAGGAGGAGGACGTAAGAAGAATAACATCCGTACTTGAAAAGAGGGAGGATGAGGGGCAGAGTCTTACGGAGGAGGCCGGAAGCATCCTTTTCGGCGGAAGCTTTATAGAAAGCCCCACCGAGCTTGAAAGGTTTGCGGCCTGCCCCTACGGGCATTTTCTCGGATACGGCCTCAGACTTCATGAAAGGGAAGGCTTCGAGCTTGACATGAGGGAGATGGGAACCCTGCTGCATAAGATACTGGAGCTTTTTTCAAGGAGACTTGCCGGGGAGGCCTTAAGCTTTAGCAGCATTGGGGATGAAAAAACCAAAGCTCTGCTGGAGGGGGCGGTAAGGGATGCCGCAGCGGACGGAAGAGCGGCGTATCTTATATCATCGGGAAAAAGATATGCGCATGCATTGGAGAGGATTAAGAGATACGCGGAAAGAAGCATAAATACCCTACGTTATCAATCAAGACAGGGGAGCTTTGACAGCATATATTTCGAGAAAAAATTCAGTCATGCAGGACTTAAGGGTACAATAGACAGGTGCGATGAGGCGGTGACGCCTTCAGGCATCTTTGTGGATGTCATAGATTACAAGAGCGGCAATAAAAGCTTTGATCCCGACAGGATATACTACGGGCTTGACATACAGCTGCCGCTTTATATGGATGCCGCGTTAAAGCTCCGCTCTGAAGTATCTGACGGAAGGCCTGTGCGCCCTGCCGGACTCTTTTATTATCATGTGGACGATCCTGTGATAGAGGGCAGGAGAGGCAGCACCGAAGAGGAGATAAATGAGAGCATATATAAGGAGCTCAGGCTCAGGGGAGTGGCGAACGCTGACATGGAGGCTGTGAAGGCCTTCGACAGCGGCATAGAGGCCAGGGGAGGGAAATCCATAGTCATACCCGCCGGCTTTAAAAAGGACGGTATGCCCGAGGCATCCGCAAAGCTTTATACCGAGGATGAGCTAAAGGGGCTTATGGGGCATACCATGAATCTTACGGAAGAGCTGAGGGGCAGGATCACGGGCGGAGATGTATCGAGGAGTCCGTATTCCCTGGGCGACAGGAACGGCTGTGATTATTGCGCCTTTAAGGAGATATGCGACGGCGGGAGGGCGCGGCGGCTTGCCAAGCACTCCTTCCCGGAAGCATGGGTAGAGTAGTGTATTTCTTTGACCGCACCAAATGCCTGCCCGCCTGGCAGCGCATTTCCAAAAGAATCGTTGCAGCCGGGTAAAGGCCGGTCTGAATAGAGGTCGAAAAAGATCGCGTGTTATTCCTTTGGCTGCAGGGGCAGCATCACGTTTGAGAAGAATTCGCAGCCGTCGTGGGAAAAGTCTGCGCGGCCGCCTAAGGATTCCGCGACAGATATGATGGACCGGAGTCCGATCCCGCTTCCCTTATGTCCTGTGGAAATATAGGTTCCGTTCCGCAGAAGCGGCTCGCCGTTGAAGCTGTTCACTGCCGTGATGAAGAGATAATAATCACTCTTTACCGTAAGGCGGATGAAGCGCTTATAGGCATCTATCTCCCGGCATGCATTGATGGCGTTTTCCAGGATATTGCCCAGAATACTGCAAACCTCCGTCTCCCTGATATCCTTTCCCTCCGGGAAGCTGACGTCAAGGCTTAATGGTATCTCATCAAGCCTCGCGGATTCCTTATAGTAGTTCAGCAGGGCATTTATCGTCGGGATCTGGCAGTAGCTTTTGACCGTAAGCTCCGGCATCTTTTCAATGTACTGCTCTATGAAGCTGTTTAATTCATCGTATTTTTTCTCTGCGGAAAGAGTCTTGATGGTACGCACCGCATGCTTGAAATCATGGCGCTCCTTTGCCGTGGCCTCCAGGTAGTGCTGCTGTTTTTTGAACTGAAGCTTCTGAAGCTCCAGCAGATGCTTCTCGCTTTCTATCTTTGATGCCTTGATCATACCGGATACTATGAAATAAAAAAGTATCACAAGGAGGAGCAGGAGGATAAAAAGAAGGGGCATTGATATCCAGTAGAAAAGCAGCACATTGTTTATGTGAAGGGTATTATAATGCCTCGGAACACTGAGGATGTTATAGATCATAAAGATCAGGGAGACAAGAGAGCTGGCATACCAGACTCCGTGAAGGTGGAAGCTGTCGATAAGGACGCTTCCGTATTTTGACACGGGATGCCAGACCAGCAGCGCAAAGAGAGTAGTTATCACTGCCTGGAAAACTGCGGCCTCAGGACTGAAATTTTCGATACCGGATTGAGGATGCAGGGTGGCATCGAAGCCGTTTGAGAAATTTTCAAGGAAGCCCAGTATGGCGCAGACCAGGACAAAGACCGAAACCGACTTGGAAAAATCAGCCTTTACTCCGAGACTGTAGAATACAAAGGCCACGACCATCACTACAGGCAGGAAGGTATGGTAACCCCTGCCGATGACGGCCTCTGCCAGCGAGACCACGCCGAGGAGCGGGATAAGGATCAGAAAAGTATTCCTCAAGGCCTTACGCGCCCCGTGCTTAAGCTGGTTTTTCATGGGGAGAAGGCAGAGCAGGGCTGCAGGGAAGGCCGGAAACCAGGTAAGGAATCTGAAAAGGAAATCGGATACGGTCATAGAT
>CACZNY010000309.1 GCA_902782655.1 uncultured Lachnospiraceae bacterium | reverse complement strand
GAAGCTTATAGAGCAGCAGCTTTATGATCTGGCTCTTCTTTCAAACAAACAGCTTTCTGCCGAGGAAATGACAAAGTTCATCCAGCGTTCCAACGAGATACTGCTGAAGGCATTCTGAAAAGTATATAAATGATCATGGAGTGACAGGAAGACACCGTTAAGGTTTTCCTGTCACTTTTTTGTCCGGGGCAGTTTCGCACCTACTTTATTTTATCATCCCCCCGTGGTAAAATATTTTACTATTGATTTTTATCGGAAGATCAATGATCGTAACGGATCAGGCTTACGCAAAAGCGGGAGGCGTGACCTGCGGAACGCGGAGCTCCTTCGCGAAATACCGATCTGTCACGCGGGAAGTAAGCCTTTCGCGCTTAACGTGAATTTAACGAAGAAAAGGGAAGAAAGATGGCTGAGGAGAGATCCAGAAATTTTATTGAAAATGAGATAGACAAGGACCTGAAGGAGGGAGTGTATGATAAGGTGCATACCAGATTCCCGCCGGAGCCTAACGGGTATCTGCATATAGGGCATGCGAAATCCATACTTTTGAACTACGGCCTTGCCAGGGAATACGGTGGAAAGTTTAACCTGAGATTTGACGATACCAATCCCACCAAGGAAAAAAGCGAGTTTGTAGAGTCCATCAAGGAAGACGTGAAATGGCTTGGGGCGGACTATGAGGACAGGCTTTTCTTCGCCTCGGATTACTTTGATAAAATGTATGAGGCAGCGGTAACCCTGATAAAGAAGGGGCTGGCTTATGTATCTGCTCTTTCGGCGGATGAGATAAGGGAGTACAGGGGGACTCTTACCGAGCCCGGAAGGAACGATCCTGACAGGGAACGCGGCATAGAGGAAAATCTGGAGCTGTTTGAAAAAATGAAGAACGGCGGCTTCGCAGACGGCGAGAGGACGCTTCGGGCAAAGATCGATATGGCTTCACCCAATATAAACATGAGGGATCCCATCATCTACAGGGTCGCTCATCTTTCCCATCAGAATACGGGCGATAAGTGGTGCATATATCCCATGTATGACTTCGCGCATCCTCTTGAGGACGCCTTTGAGGGCATCACTCATTCCATATGCACTCTGGAATTTGAAGATCACAGACCGCTCTATAACTGGGTGGTGGATAATGTGGGATTTGAAATGCCGCCGAGGCAGATAGAGTTCGCGAAGCTTTATCTGAAGGATGTGGTCACCGGTAAGAGATATATCAAAAAGCTGGTGGAGAACGGCACTGTGGACGGCTGGGACGATCCGAGGCTGGTGTCCATAGCCGGACTGCGCCGCAGGGGGTACACTCCTGATGCTCTGAGGATGTTCGTGGAGCTGTCGGGAGTGTCGAAGGCCAATTCCACTGCGGAGATGCCCATGCTGGAATACTGCATCAGGGAGGATCTGAAGCAGAAGGATAAGCGCATAATGGCGGTGCTCGATCCGGTGAAGCTTATAATAGACAATTATCCCGAGGGGCAGACCGAGATCGTAAGGGGAGTGAATAACCCTGATAATCCGGAGCTTGGGGAGAGGGAAATAGTATTCGGAAGGGAGCTTTACATAGAGAGGGAGGACTTCATGGAAGAGCCCCCCAAAAAGTATTTCAGACTTTTCCCGGGGAATGAAGTACGGCTCATGAACGCGTATTTCGTCAAATGCGTGGGCTTTGAAAAGGACGCTGACGGGAAGGTTACGGTGGTTCACTGCACCTACGATCCCGAGACCAGGCAGGGCACTGATAAGGAGATGCCCCGAAAGGTCAAGGGTACCATCCACTGGGTGGAGGCATCGGGCGCAGTGAAGTTTACGGCAAGGCTCTATGAGAATATAGTGGATGAGGAAAAGGGAGTTTATGATGAGAACGGTGATGTGAACGTGAATCCCAATTCCCTTGTGGAAAGGAAAGGATGCTTTGCGGAGCCTGAGATAAAGAATGCAAAGGCTTATGATTCCTTCCAGTTTGTGAGGAACGGATTTTTCTGCGTGGATGCCAAGGACTCAAAGGAGGATGATATAGTGATGAACAGGATAGTGTCGCTTAAGTCGTCCTTTAAACTTCCGGCTCAGGCATAGACGATGCGGAAGGTATTATAAAGGGGGAAAGAAGATGGGGATCCTGTCAGGTTTATCAAAATTCGGCGTGAACATGGACGATGACATTTACGGGGAGAATAAGGCCAGGGATAATGCCGAATCGGATGCAAGGGCTGCCGCCAGGGCCGAGGCAGAGGCTGCGCTGAAGGCTGCTGAGGAGAAGAAGAAAAGAGAACAGGAGGAGCCGAGCTTCATTCTTGCAAGATCATATACCTGTCCGGTGTGCGACAGGCCTTTTAAGTCTCTTGCGGTCAAGGCGAACAGGGCGAGGGTGGTGTCCCACGACCTTGATCTGAGACCTGTATACGAACCGGTGGATCAGCTCAAGTATATAGTCATCTCCTGCCCTTACTGCGGATATTCGGCACTGACCAGAAGCTTTTCCAATATCACCGCAAACCAGAAAAAGCTGGTCAGGGAGAAGATAGGCAGCAATTTCAGTCCTGAAGCGGTAGTGGATGAAAAAAACTTCTATACATATGAGGAGGCTCTGGGGAGATTCCAGATGGCGTTTGCCACGTCCATGGCTATCGTGGCAAGATCCTCGGAGAAGGCATATCTCTGTCTTAACATGTCGTGGCTTGTACGTGGACAGCGCAAGGGTATACATGCCGGGGATGCAAAGAGTCTTTCAGAGATAGATGAATGCAGGGAGGCAGAGAGAGAGCTTAGAAAGAAGGCGCTTGAGGGCTTCGTCTACGCAAGGCAGAATGAGGATTTTCCCATGTGCGGCAATATGGATCAGTATACCGTGGATTATTTAATCGCGGCATTGTATTACAAGAGCGGAGAATTCGATAAGGCTCTTAAGCTTCTGCCTGAGATCGTTATTTCCACCAGCGCCAGCAGGGGGATCAAGGAGAAGGCGAGGACGCTTAAGGATAAGATACTTGCGATAAAGGCTTCGAAGGTCATTCCGGACGCGGACAGTCTGGAAGACTGAAGGAGGAAGAGAACGGCCCCCGGCGGAAAATGCCGGGGGTATTTTTGATTAGGCAAAAATATGAAAAATATGGTAAAATATCAAAGATTGCAGGCTCAGGACAGGAGCTGCAGTCAAATGACCATGATTCGCGGGATCCGGCAGATCTTTGCGGCAGGATTATCACATATGGAGGTTTGGTATTATGGGGTATATGGAAGATTATAACGAGTGGCTGTCAAACTCCTATTTCGATGAGGAAACAAAGAAGGAGCTCAAGGGCATAGCGGGTGACGAGAAGGAGATCGAGGAGAGATTTTACAAGGAGCTCGAATTCGGAACCGGGGGCTTAAGAGGAATAATCGGAGCGGGAACGAACCGCATGAATATCTATACGGTGCGGAAGGCTTCCCAGGGACTGGCAGACTATATCATAAAAAACAACGGACAGGATAAGGGAGTAGCGATAGCTTATGACTGCAGGTTCATGTCGCCTGAGTTTGCTGATGTGACGGCTCTTTGTCTTGCGGCCAATGGTGTAAAGGCTTACGTATTTGATGCGCTTCGTCCCACTCCGGAGCTTTCCTTTGCCTTAAGGGAGCTTCACTGCATAGCCGGAGTGGTGGTAACTGCCAGTCACAATCCTCCGGAATACAACGGCTATAAGGTCTACTGGGAGGACGGCGCCCAGGTATCGGTGCCAAGGGATCAGGAGATCATTGACGAGGTAAACAAGGTAAAGATCACGGAAGCAAAGACCATGAGCCTTGAGGAGGCTAAGGCAAAGGGGCTTTACAATGTGATCGGAAGTGAGATCGATGATAAGTATATCGCTGAATTAAAGAAGCTCATCATCCATCCTGAGGTGATAGAGGAGATGGCGGATGATATAAAGATCGTTTATTCGCCTTTCCACGGCACGGGTAATGTGCCTGTCCGCAGGATATTAAAGGAGCTTGGCTTCAGGCATGTATTCGTAGTCCCCGAGCAGGAGCTGCCGGATCCGAAGTTTACAACCCTTGATTATCCGAATCCCGAGGATCCGAAGGCCTTCACCCTGGCTCTTAAGCTTGCAAAGGAGAAGGATGCGGATATCGTGCTGGCGACTGATCCGGATGCTGACAGGCTTGGCATATATGCTAAGGACAAGGCGACCGGCGAGTATGTTTCCTTCACGGGGAATATGTCGGGAATGCTGATAGGAGAGTACAGGATAAGCGAGCTGAAGAAGCTTGGAAAGCTGCCTGAAAACGGGGCTCTTGTAAAGACTATCGTCACGACAAATCTTGCGGATGCCATAGCGGATTCCTACGGGCTTAAGCTTATAGAGGTCCTGACCGGCTTCAAGTATATCGGAGACCAGATAAAGAGGTTTGAACAGGACGGCTCACAGGAGTACATATTCGGACTTGAGGAGTCCTATGGCTGTCTTGCCGGAACCCATGCAAGGGATAAGGATGCCGTATGCGCTGTCATGTGCCTTGCGGAGGCAGCGGCCTTCTACAAGAAGGAAGGACTCACTCTCTGGGATCAGATGCTTAAGATATATGAGAAGTACGGCTTCTACAGGGAGGGCATACATACCGTAACCCTGAAGGGAATAGACGGAGCTGAGCAGATAAAGGCCATTATGGAGAGGATAAGGACAGCTCCTCCGAAGGCCTTCGGTGAGCTTAAGGTGAATAAGTTCGTTGATTACGAGAAGGGACCGGAGGTAACGGGGCTTCCGGTATCCGATGTGCTGTATTTCGACCTTGAAAACGATTCCTGGTGCTGTGTGAGACCGTCGGGAACCGAGCCCAAGATCAAGTTTTATATGGGAGTAAAGGGAGGAAGTCTTGAGGACTCAAACGAGAAGCTTGAGGCTCTCAAGGAAGCAGTCGTTGCAATGGCATAGATGAAGCGTTTTGTAAAGCTTGCTACCTCGGATAGAAGATTCTGGATCCTGCTGTATGTGCTGCTTGCCCTTATGGCGGTCGTATCGGTGTATGAGGGTATAGGTAACGGTATCGTCTGGAGCCAGGATTTTCAGTATGATGCCTCCTGTGCGCTGATAAACGGATATGATCCCTACGATCTGAGCGCTGACTTTGACAGCAGGAGCCTGCCTGACATAGCAAACCTCAGGGGTTTTTATTCGTACTATGAGGGGCTGGGCACTCCTCAGAGGATGGAGGCCAATCAGTTTCCGTCACTGCTTTACATCCTGACGCCGTATGCGCTTATGCCCTATGACATGGCAAGGCTGCTTTGGGTGATGACCAATATATTGTGTACTGCTGTCATCATCCGGCTGTTAAAGAAAACCTTCATGGCTAAGGTTGATGAAAGGCTTTATCCGGTTTTCATGATGCTGATGCTTGCGGGTACCCCCTGGAGAAATCAGCTCGGAGTGGGTCAGCATACGCTTTTTGCCTTTGCTTTTTTCCTGCTGGCGGTCCATGTATCCGGATGCTTTGGCAGCGCTGAAGAAGAGGGCCGGGAAGATAAGGGAAAAGGCGCAGGAAGGATCATGGCATCCGGATTGCTGCTTTCGCTAAGCTATCTGAAATATACGGTAACAGCGCCGCTTGCCATATATTTTATCTACAAAAGGAAGTGGAAGGAATTCATCATAAGCCTCCTGCCGCATCTGATTCTTACGGCTGCTGCTGCCGCGGTGCTTAAGGAGTCTTTTGCCTCGATGCTGATAAAGCCCCTGAAGGTGGCATCGGCTCTGGCAGCGGAGGGCGGCATAGATATAGGCGTGCTGACAAAGGGCTCGCCCCTGGGACTTGTGATAACGGGGCTTGTCATGGTATTTCTTTTTGCCGCGGCCTTTTTGCTGCCGGAGGGGAATGATGAGCTTTATATTTCGGTGGCTGTGCTGCTTTCACTGGTGATGACCTATCACAGAACCTATGATTTTTTTGTCATGATCATTGTGTTCGGTTACTATGCCACAGGCAGGATGAAGACAGCGGAGATCATATACCTCATCACGACTCTGGCGTTCTTTTTCGTGCTGAGGATATTTCATGAGAACGTGATAAGCCTTACGGTGAGCGGAGCCCTGTATTATGCCTGTGCGATCGCCTTTGTGGTGGTCACTGTGGATAAATGCAGGCGGGCGAAAGGTACCTGAAAATATTGAATAACTCCGCCGTATCCTGCGGCGGTATGGGAGGTAATTATGGACAAGCTGTATATAGTGATCCCTGCTTATAACGAACAGGAAACGATAGAGGATATCGTCCGCAAATGGTATCCCAACGTGCTGCTGGGCGGGGAGGGGTCAAAGCTTCTGGTCATTGACGATGGCTCCAGAGACGATACGGGTGCAAAGCTCGATGCGCTTAAGGCGGAGTTTCCGCTGCTGGATGTAAGGCATAAGCAGAACTCCGGGCATGGTCCTTCGATACTCGCGGGATATAAGTATGCCATTGCCGAGGGAGCGGATTATATTTTTCAGACGGATTCAGACGGCCAGACTGAGCCCTCGGAGTTCCCCGAGTTTTGGGAAAAACGCAGGATCTACGAGATGATAGTCGGATACAGAAAGGGCAGAGAGGACGGCTTCGGGCGCATAGTGGTGACCAGAGT
>CACZNY010000308.1 GCA_902782655.1 uncultured Lachnospiraceae bacterium | reverse complement strand
TAATGACGGCGAATCTGTTTTTTCAAAATCCACGATGCTGTGATCACCTGTATTAAGCTTCTTAAACAACCTCATGGAAACAGGATCCGTCATTCTGAAAGAACCGGTGAATGTGACCACGCAGATAATGACAGATATAATTGCAGATAATCGTGGCATGCCTAAGCATAAAAGCATTACCGCACCGCAGATATAAACCACAGCGATATGCGAGTCCATATATCTTGGCAGCCTGAATGTTATGCATAGGCAATTGAACAACACAAAAACAAGATCACTTATCACTAAGACGGAAATATACCGTTTTGCTCCGTCCTCAAGCATGTTTTTATGACAAACAAATATCAAAATCAGCAGGACAGCTGAAAGCCCCGAAAATATCCAAAGATAGTTTGCCGTCATAAACAGTTTAAGTATATGCGTAATATGTGGTAAGCTAATCCCGAATCTGGTATCCTCGAATTGTGTACCCTTATCGACACCAAGCTTGAAGAAAACGAAGAATATCAGTGCTACAGAGATAAAGTACCAGTTCTTAATATCTCTGATAAGACATGAAAGAATGCTCTTCAGAGAACGAATACCATCTTTTTTTATTCCGCAAATCACAAAAGATAGGACTATACCAAGACATACACTTCCGAAAACTATAAGTCCCGACGCCTTGGAAAACGTGATCATAACCCCCGTGGTCAGGAATCCGATCCAGTTATTTGCACAGCAGTAATACATCATAAGAGGAAAAAGACACCATATATAATAATCATATATATGATAAGTCGATAGTCCGCATACCCAGGGAGATAATAAAAACAAAGAAGCCGAAAGAACATATTCCGGTATTTTCTTTCCGGGCACAAGCCTCCTTAAAAGAAAGATCATCCCGAAAGCTGCTGCCACAATGCAAAGTGAGTTAAGGATAAAAAAAGCGGTACGAATATTATTCGTCAGCAGCTTAAGCAGTATGAGGATATGAATGTATACAGCAGAAACATGGCTGTGAAAAACGGTTTGCTTTACATCATATAATGAACTGAAATCCAATCCATACACGGATCCATATAATGTATCGGAATCCCAGGAAAACCTCACTCCCTCCGGTTCTGCTGACAATACTATGACAGCAGTGGAAAGTAACAATGCCGCAATAATAAGGATAACAGTATCCCTGTCTTTTATCAGGTCTGACAACCATTTAACAAAGCTTTTCCGTAAACAAATGAATACCCAAAGCGCCGATATGATCCAGAGCAGGCTGCTTAATATGGCAGTGTAATACCGCACGGAAAGAATTGTCCACCCGACAGCCAGTAGCATAAGCGCCTGATACATAAGTATCACTATACAGAGGATGCTATATTGCTGTTTCAGCCGTTCGGTTGCCACACTGCAGCCGGAGATCACAAAAAAAAGAGCTGAGAGAAATAATATCCCTGCTTTTATGAGGATCAGGATACTATTGCTGCCCTCATCACCGTATCCTATCAAAAACGAAAAAGAGTACAGAAGAAATGAGAACAGGCCAAAAAGACCTCCAACCGTATGAGAATTTCCTTTCATGGTCAATTTCAATGCCCGCTCGTCCGAAGGCTACATCCTGCCATCCAGGAATTTTCCGGTTTCCTTGTGATTAAAATTTGGGATCATTTCATTAAACAGATCTATGATCTCTGTCCTTGTCCAGCTCCCCCTCGTTCTCATCTCATCGATCCTTTTTTCAAATGCTTCCAGCTTATCATTGTCATAGACAATATCATTCTTGATTATCCCGATGGACTCAAAACGCTCCATATCCGGTATTTCCTCATCGGTATAGAATTCCTCAAAATCCTTCTCCCCCGTAGTATCACTTTCAAAGAAATATACCGGATATTTATGACAGGCTTTAAGCTCTGACACCCTGTCCCTTGCCTCCTGCTCAGTATCACATTGAACGGGTTCATATCCCAGATTTTCCAGGTACTTCTGAGCGATGCTGCTAAAGGTAACAAGATTAAGATTTTCATCAAGCTTCGGGAAGAAGATGTCTTTATTGTCTCCTTTCAGACCGGACAAAAGACAGAGCTCCCCCGCCTCTTTCGGAGTCACGAAGTATCTTCTAACATCTGAAGGTGCTGATAACGGCTGTCCCTTTTCTATCCTCCTGTTGAAGCCATACAAAAGACTTCCGTCAGAAAAAGCAACGTTGGCAAACCTGGCTGTGGACACCTGAAGAGACTCACTTCTTCGAGACAGATACATCTCCATTATCCTTTTGGACGCCCCCATCATGTTTACCGGATTTGCCGCTTTATCAGTAGATACACAGAAATATTTTTTTGCCCCTGCTTCCTTTGCCATATTCATGGTAGCATCGGTATTAAAGATATTGGTATCTATCATCCGCATCAATGTATACGGATCCTTTTCCGAGCGGACATGTTTCAGGGCAGAGGTATTGAAAACATAGTCATACCCCCCTATTCTTCTGCTTTGATCCTTCATAAAGGCAGCAAAAATGCTGCTTCCGCAGTCTATCGCAAAGGTCGCAAACTCTCCGTCTCCATATCCTTTCGAAGACCTTATATCTCTCACAAGCTCCACCATGTTGTTCTCACTGATGTCAACTACATGGAGCACCTTCGGATTCCTCTCAAAGAGTTCTCTGCAGATAGATGAGCCTATGGTTCCCGCTCCTCCGATAACAAGGAATCTGGACTCCCCTATTATCTTTGAAATCTCTATCTCATTATCCGCCATATCCTTTTCAAAAAGCGGGCCGGTACGCCCGATCATATTTAAGATATTATCTGTCACGCTTTTTTCCTATCCTTTCTCAAATCTCTCGATACTGCAGGTGTGAGTCTTCTCCTTCTCATCGTAATTTATACCGACGAAAAGAATTTCTCCTTTGTAATTATCCAAGGATCTGAAATATTCTTTTTTACGTATCTGATCTACTGCACTTTCAGCTTTGTCATTCCTCTTCAACTCTATGATAAGTGCCGGTAGTCCCGGAATAAAAGGAACATAGATCATATCCGCAAAGCCTTTCCCGGCTGTCGCTTCACGAAAAGCCGTATACTTATTAAGCGCGTAAATATAAGCCAGATAAATTGCACTCTGCAGGGCGTCTTCATTATTATAGCTGCGGTTGCTTGTCACATGGATATGACTCACATCCAAAGCTGAAGACACAGCCTCTGCATTGCACTCAATAGTCTCTTCCAAAAGTCTCTCGGAAGCGCGGATTATTTGATTGGTAGCAGCATAATCATCCATTACGGAAACCGCTCTTCTCCATTCATTC
>CACZNY010000307.1 GCA_902782655.1 uncultured Lachnospiraceae bacterium | reverse complement strand
TAATGCCGCGGCCGGCACAAATTATCAGGCTGCCTGCTGCGGCAACTTGAAAACCTGTCCCGGATATATAAGGGAAGGATCCTTTATGGCTCCCTTATTCAGCTCATAGATCTCGGCCCATCTGCTGCCGTCCCCCAGCTGTTTTTCTGCGATCTTCCAAAGACAGTCTCCCTTTACTACGGTATAGCTGTCCGGGACTGAAGCGTCATTTTGGGCGGATGCTTCATCCATCCTTTCATCATTTACCAGATCTGCTCCGTTTCCCTGAAGCTCCTCTCCTGTTTCTTCGGTATTTATGGCATTGTCAGCCGTTATGACAGTCACATCACCGCGCGCCTCACCGTATTTTTCCTTTGTGAGCACCCCTCCGAGTTCGTCGGTGATATAATCGATCAGGAGCTGATCGAACACAACGCCCAGAGGCTTTTGCTCTTTTTGGGAGAATACATAATAGGTATCTCCTCCCTGGGCGATAAAGTCATTGGTGATCACTGTATATTCGGCATTTTCATCGAAGGGCTTGCCGTTGATGCTGTCTATGGAAACCCTCTGTATCGAAGCAGGTCTTTTATAGACTGAGTCCGGATAGGGTTCGCCCGCATCATATTCCTTTGTCGTATCAATACTGAATTTTATCCCTGCTGTCTGAGGATATCCGCCCAGGGGCTCCGGTGTTAAGAAGGTAGCTGCTTCAAGAGCCTCCAGAAGATCCTTTCCGGTCACATATATGGCTGTCAGAGTATTTTCATAGGGATGTACGGCCACGATATCCTTATGAGTTACATTGCCTTCCGGTATCTTGTTTTTTAAGCTTCCTCCGTTTTCAATGACAAGCACATGGTCCATATCTGTTCCGACTTCTTCAGGGTGATTCCTTACATACCAAAGCATGGCATCGGTTATCAGGTCGCCGTTATTGGTCTCAATGCTTTTGTTGGCATCCTTGTCCCCGTTAAACTCAGTTTCGCTTGAGGCAAATACCTTGCCATAGATCCGGTCGATCTTATCCTCTATTTCCTTTGCTGCCTGCAAAACCGCAGGATCCTCTTCAAGCCCTTCGGTGGAGATCAGGTACCTGTCCTCTATCCTGCCTGTATCGTCTATTATCACTGCCCCGATATATTTAAATTTGGTGCCTGTGGACTGGATGGGCTCTCCCTTCAGACCCTCTGTCATGAACGTATGGGAATGGCCGTCTATTAAAAGGTCTATTCCGGGTACGTTTTGATAAAGATCAGCTGATCCGTTTCCCGCAGCAAGGGATTCTTTTTTTAGCCCGAGATGGGTCAGTCCGATCACGAGATCAGCTCCTTCATTCCTTAGCTTTTCTGTCTGTGCAGCTGCGCAGTCATACATATCCTCAGAGGACAGAAAATCAAGCCCCCGGACTATCTCCGGTTTTGTCTTTTGCTTAGTTTCAGGAGTGGTCAGACCGAAGAAGCCTATCCTGACACCGTTTGCAGCATCAAATATAAAGGATGGATCATACAGAGGCTTTCCGTCAGCGAGAACATTCGCACAGACCGTCTTAAACATTGCATCCTCAAGGTTAGCCTTAAGCTCATCCCTTCCGAAATCAAAATCATGATTCCCGGGAGCAGCTATGGTATAGCCTGTCTCATTCATCATATGAACTGCATCATTGCCTTTTGAATAGCTTACATTTATATCACCCTGGCTGAAATCGCCGGCATCAGCAAGTATGACCTGAGCACCCATATCCTCGTACATCTTCCTGAGCTCAGACATTTTCGCATAGCCTTCTATGGCTCCGTGCACATCATTTGAATGCAAAATAACGATCTTGTCCTCAAGCTCCTGCTCCTCGGGCTCTCTTATATCAGCAGGATATTCAGCTTCGGCACGGGCTGTGCGGGCGGTGAAGCATATGAAAAAAACGAGTGACAATGCAATTGCAGCAATAAGTCTGACAGTTTTCTTTGTGAACAAATTTCCCCCTCTTTATATTCTTCCTGCGACCGGGATCAGCTTTTGGCCGAAATTCCGCTCTGCGGCATATGCAGTCTTACAAAACAGCTGCAGGCGGAAAGCATTAAGATAACGGCCGCACTTTTTTACATATCAGACTTCAGCACCAGAAGCTTCGGTGTGATACCGAAGATCTCCACAAAGGTATCTGTCCTCTCAGAAAAAAGACCCTTTTCAAGAAGCATTTTGTCTTTTGAGGTGACCTTGATGATAAGCTCCTTGTCCTTAAGCTGGGCAGAGATATTGCTCATGGTCTTTTCCACGTTTTTGGCAAGCCCCGTAGC
>CACZNY010000306.1 GCA_902782655.1 uncultured Lachnospiraceae bacterium | reverse complement strand
TCTCTTGATATAAAGAAGGACGAGACCGGAGTAGTGGGAACCTATATATCCTCCTTAAGTGATGTGACAGGCTTCCTGACTCTTACCTTCACTCCGCTTGAGAGCGAGGGCATAAAGTTCTACAGGGTACTCTCCTCGGAGGGGACGGCTTTAGGCGACGGCAAGACAAGACCCATAGACAGGAGCTTCACGCATCTGGGACTGGTGTCCGGAGACTTAAGCCAGCTGAAGATCGAATTTTATGATGACTCCAAGTCGCTTAAATACACGGGATATCTGGATCCCGCAAACGGGAAGATAAGGAAGACCATTACTGATGCCGATGATAAGGCGGCAGGGAAGTGAGGCCTGAGATGGACAGCAGAAAAAGGAAAAAACCGGCAAACAGGAGATTCATAAAGATAGCCGCAGTGTGCCTTATCGCAGCAGGGATTGCCTTTTTCGTAAAGGACAGGGCGCTGGCTCTCTTTAACCCTGATGATGCCATGACCTACGGGGAGTATTCCTCAAGCCATACGATAGACAATTCGACCATCTTTATCGGTACTTATCTTATCAATATAAATGCGATGACGGATGAGCTCTATCAGAAGGCGCAGGAGTCTGCCAGCGAGTCGAATCAGACCTCGATCTTTTATAAGTCGGAGCTGGCGGACGGCTCATGGTTTGATGTGACGAACGCAGAGACCCTTACCGACATCATGAACGGAGCCTATGCCGTGCCCGAAAGCGAGCTTACGGATCTGTATGTGGAGTATTTCGTGGGAGCGGACGGCTCGGTGACGAATGTAAAGGATGATTCGGAGATCAATCCCTTTGATATACCCGATCCCTACAATCTCTCGCATCTTAAGGAGCTGGAGCCTTTATGGCTGCAGTATACCAACTCCCAGAGCAGCGAGGACATAGATGAGAAGGAATATCTTGATCTGAAGAATTCGAATAATACAGGCAATAAGAGGACGGATGTATACACCTACAGGCTTCTTTCCACTTTTTTTGCCATGGACCTAAGGGATGATGAAACAGACGGATATGATGCGGATCTTGCAAGGCTTTATGAGGCTTACAAGAGCTATAAGGATTCAGGGCAGGACGAGGAGGCTCAGATAATCTATTCACTTATGGACAAGGTGGATGCCGCAAGGCGGGCCGTGATAATGAACAAGCTGGCGGTGGCCGAGGTGAATGCCCTTGATGTGCTCAATGATCTGGCAAACGGTAAATACTATACGGTATCCGGTGATTTCCTTAATCCGGACACGGCATCGGAGAAGAGGGAGGATGACGGCAATACGAGATCAAGCAGGGATGACGGGACTGATTTTAATGATGTATCGGATGATCCCGAATATATAGTGGATCTCAAGGAGTCGGTGGAGCATGAATTTGAGGAGGGAGACGACCAGGAGGATGAGTGGTGGAATGTCCTGCAGAAGGACTATGAGAAGGATCTGAAGACTCCCTCTACAAACGGGGCGCCCTACAAAACCGACAGTGAGCTTATAAATGCGATAACGGAGAGCAGCGGCAACTGCGACAGCAGCTACAGCAATTACATGGCAAAGGCACTGGCGGATGATGATACGGTGCTCGGACATGCGGAATATGAGTATTCCGTGCAGGTAACCGAGCAGGCAAGCGCAGGCGGTGCCGGCGGCCCTCTGGTGCTTTTGAGGGATGTGATGAATATCAAGGAAAATGTGATAAAGCATCCCGACAGCGAGAAAAACCTTCTGGACAGCTCTCTGCTCGATCTCGCAGAGGGAAATTACGAGGAGGCCTTAAGCGCCGGCGTACCTTCGGGCTACAGCTCCATGCTGAACTCCGGGGCAGGGGCATCTGCCGCGTCCACTATGCTGGACGATGCCTTTGACAAGGCGGAGGCAAAGAGGAGCGAGCTGGAATTCCTTATCGATGCATATAAGCAGAGAGAGGAGGCGGCTCAGGCTCTTACCTACGTGAACGGCTGCATTACCTGGACCCAGGGGCTTTACGGCGGAGTGATGTCCGATGATTTCAAGACCAAGGCAGACGGCTCCATAGACAGTCATATGAAGTGGCTCACGGATCTTGCGGATCAGATAAAGAAATCGGACGACAGCCTTAAGAATAAGATGGACCAGCTTAAGGACAAGAAGGAGGCTCTTCAGCAGAAAAGGGATCAGGCTCTGGATGACAATGATCTGGCCGGTGCGAAGACCTACGACAAGATGATAGAGGCTGTGGATAAGGATATAGCAGAAGAGGAGAAGAATACCGGCAAGAGCGCAGATGATGATCTTGCAAATAACATAAAGAACGATGCCCTTGCAAAGCTGGCAGATGATCCCAATGCCGATGTATCGGCGGCAAAGGATGCTCTTGCGGGCATGGGAGATCAGGATGCCGCGGATGCGGTGGCTGACAAGGATGATGCCGCAAAGGGCGGAGCGGGCGACGGCTCAGGAGACGGAAGCGGCTCGGGCTCCGGCAGCGGCTCAGACTCGGGCTCCGGCAGCGGCTCAGGAAAGGGCAGCGGAAAAGACTCAGGCAGCGGATCCGATAAGGACAGGAATAAGAGCAGCGGCGAGGAGGACATACTTGCTGTCGTCAAGAGTACCTTCGGAGAGGATCCCGAGGATATGGATGCTTCAGACCTTGCTGCGGCGACAGCCGGAGTATCAAGATTCGGAAGGACCGGAAACCGTGATGCGGAGAACCTTGCCGCAGCCTGGGCAGAGCTTATGAGGTCAAAGAACAATAAGTACCTCTACAACCAGTATGATGCAAAGACGCCGAGATATATAAGCCTTAAGACAATAGGGCTTTGCAGCGCCTTCAGATATCTTTACGATGATACAAAGAGGATGGCGACCTTAGGCTCAGGCTCCAGGGCCTTTATCTTCAAGTCAGGCTCTGACAGCCTTACAAGAGGAGGCTCTCCCGAGAAGCTGAAGTACAGGATAGAGATGCAGAGCGTACCGTATATTTCCGAGGACGATGCGATAGACCTTTTTGACTGTCATGCGGAGTACCTTACGAAATCAAATTATGCCGTATGCTTAACCGGAGCCATGGACGGGAAGGCAAAGGAGCTTTTGGACGCGCTGACGGGAGACAGCGGCAATGATTAAAGGGCTTATTCCATTGAAGGAAGGCCTGAAGCAGGAAGATAAATACAGTACCGCAAGGCGGTGGATGAGGTAAAGCAATGGCTGATTATCCGATAATAGCAGACGTAAGCGCATACATAGTGAGGACGCTCAGGGAAAAGATGTGCCCGGAGCCCATACCCTCACCGAACAATATAGAGATATCGTCCCCTCTGTCACAGGACGTGGACTATATCGTGGGCCTCTACCTATATGATGTGGTGGAGGACGTACAGGTAACGACCCCCCGGCTTTTAGAGCGGGGAAGGGCCGAGCTTCAAAAGCCGCCCAGACCATATGCTTTATATTATATGGTCTTTATCAACGGCTCCTCCCAGATGGGATTAAAGGCGCCGGATATACAAAAGATCATCGGAAAGGTGGCACAGATCGTTAACGACAAGCCTTCTGTGTACCCGAGCGAGCTGCAGTCCTGGCTTACTACCGAGGAACCTCCAATTACACTGTCTCAGGCGAAGATAAGTCTGGAGGAAAAGGTAAGGGTGTGGCAGGCGATCAATAAGCCTTATCAGATCAGCCTGTTCTACAAGGCGGCGCCCGTATACCTGTCGAGCGGTGA
>CACZNY010000305.1 GCA_902782655.1 uncultured Lachnospiraceae bacterium | reverse complement strand
TCGGAGCGCATGAGCCTCATCCTTATGGTCCTGCCGGTGAAGGCTCCCGCCTGGGTCGCCTCCCAGTCCGGGGGACAGATAAAGGTTATGACTGACTCTCCGGCCTGCCCCCTGGCAAATATCTGCGAATTGTCCCCGATGCATTTCAGGTTCTTCCAGCCCTGTCCGTTAAAATACTCAAGGCTTATCTCGTCAGCGAAGGCATCTGCAGGAATGTCCGCAGGATCTACCTTGGGCTTCCTCTTGATTATCTTAAGCTCAGCCTCTTCCTCCTGTTTGGTAAGGTAAAGCCCTCTTTCCCTGTACTCCGTGCGGAAGCTCACCGTGATCTTCGAGCCGGCCTCTCCGAAGTAGAGATTATGTCCGATATAGCACTCGTTATACACTGAAAGCGTATCCGAAAAGGGCGCAAATCTGTTTACATCAAGCTCCAGGGAGCCGTCGCTTACGAACTCCGCCTCCCTTTCTCTCCCCGAGGAGGAAAGCCCTATGCCGGAAAGCTCCTGCTCTTTCTTTACGGGCTCCTTTGCCTCAAGCACTATGACGCCATAGCTCCTGTTTCCGAATATGAGATGCCTGTTCTTTTCATGCTTTATGAGCTCTATGGTCATCCTGTCATCGAGGATCTTCACGCTTTCAAAGGGTATATAGCCCTTCTTTGTATAATAGCTGAGAACGTAATCACCCTTTTCTATTGCCTCGATCATATCCTTATTGCCGGAAAGCCTGACATAGATGGGCTCATCCTCTATGTCGAATAAGGACTCATGGTACATCACGAGAGCGGATCTTGCTATGTTGCCGGACTCCGAAAAGAGGACGAAGGGTCTTATCCTGCGGTATACGCCGCCTGCTGTCAGGCTTTCGGCTTCTTCAGCCTCTTCTTCCGAAGTCTCCTCATCATCAGTGATCTCAGCCACGCCGTCGACTAGAAGCACCGGAGGAAACTCACCCAGAAGCGGCACGAAGGTAGCATCCTCCCTGTCTGTCATGAAGGCATCGGTCAGTCTGGAGTTTGTGACATAGATATCCCTGTCGGTCTCGAATATCACCTGCTCTCCCGTATCTCCCGCCTCTCCCGTTACAAGCCTTGTGCCCTTTCTCATGTGGGTGCCTGTGACAGCATCATCTATGAGATCGAATTTCACCATGCTTCCGGCAGGCTTGGCAGGCTTCAGCGACAGATCCAGCATATTGATGAACTCCGCATGATATCGCTCCAGCATGCGGTTTTCCAGATCAATGTTTTCCTTCATCTGTACCGCAAAAAGCCTCGCTATGGCAGAGCCTATATCGGGATCCTGCCTGTCGAAGTGCCATTCGGGCACATAGCTCTTTGCCAGCCTCTCTATCTTTTCCTCTATGTCGGAAACGGTACGGTTATCTATCTTCAAACCTCTTCCTCCATCTTTTCTTCCTCGGCTTTATCAAAGTAGCCTTCCGGCCTCTTCTCCTCTTCCTCCTCCATGCTCTGGCCTCTGTCAAGATAGAAGGGAAATACAAGATTTTCCCTTGAATTGGTCGCGGCCACGAGGTAATTGATGCTTATTATGATGGCGCCCTGTTTTTCCCTGAATTCCATATCCACATCCACGTCGGATATGCGGGGCTCCTGGTTGAGTATCGTCTCTGTGATGTTCCTCCTGAACATGGACATGACCGTAGTTCCCGTATCCATGAAGGTGAATGACATGATATCGCTTCCGAATTCGGGTCTCACGAGACGCTCTGTCGTCTGAGTCATCAGAATAAGATACAGCGACTCCTTCACTGCCCTGTTTCCCGATACGGTAACGAATCTGCCCGTTGCCGGATCTATCTGCGGGGGAAACTTCATCCCCGTTCCCAAAAATCTCTTGTCTGCCATTTCATGTCCTCTTACTCTTATTAAGTGTTTTCAGGAAAGAACTATATCAGACGGTTTTACGTTTTTACCTGCCAACTTCCCCGGGGCACTGACACGCATAGCGTGTCAAAGCGTGCCCGTTGAACGTCCACTGGAC
>CACZNY010000304.1 GCA_902782655.1 uncultured Lachnospiraceae bacterium | reverse complement strand
GCCGTCCACATTCAGCCTTCTTAAATGGTTCACGCATTCGATACCGTCCATCTTGGGCATCATGTGATCCATAAAGATGATATCAAAATCATGCTCGCTGAAGTAGATATTGAGAGCTTCATCACCGGACATGGCAGTGGTGATCTGCGGATGATACTGTCCAATGAGCCCCTTTGCCACATCCAGATTAACCTTATTATCGTCCACTATGAGGATCTTGGCTCTGGGACAGATGAAAGGCAGATGGAATACCTCCTCGGTCCTTGACTCTGCAAAGCCTTCATCAAACTCAGCCTGTCTCTCATCAAATACATCTATGGGAACATTTATATCAAAGACGGAGCCCTCGCCGTAATTTGACTTGACCGCTATATCTCCGTTCATAAGATGCAGAAGGTCACGGCAGATGGTAAGGCCGAGTCCCACACCCTTGGTGGACTTGTTCCTTGCATTATCCGCATACCGGAAGGATTCGAAGATAACGCTTATCTCGTCCTCCCTGATGCCCGTACCCGTATCACTGACAGATGCCATAAGGACGCCGGACCGTCTGCCCTCATCCATGACAAAGGAGACCGTAAGGTCTATCTGGCCGTCCGAGGTAAACTTGATGGCATTGCTGACAAGGTTTAAGAGCACCTGTTTTATCCTCTGCTCATCACCTATCAGACCGTCAGGCACCTTTCCGTCAAAGGAAATATTGTAATCAAGCCCCTTTTCCCTGACGCTCATCACCGTCATCCTGTAAAGATCCGCTATAAGCTCGGAAAGCCTGAAATGATCATGCAGGATCTCCACCTTGCCGGACTCTATCTTGGAGAAATCAAGTATGCCGCTTATTATGGCAAGAAGATTGTCGGCAGAACCCTTGATGCCCGAGGCGAATTTTCTTGCCTCCGGATCCAGATTGCTCCTTGAAAGCATGAGCTCTGAAAAGCCGGTGATTGCATTAAGAGGCGTCCTTATCTCGTGTGAGATCGAAGCGAGGAAATCACTCTTGGCGCGGCTTGCGGAATCCGCCCTGTCCCTTAAAAGATAGGTGGACATGCACCTTGTAACCTCCACAAGAGTGCTCTTGGTCCTCTCCGGCCACTCATAGTCCACATTCAGATGCTCATAATCAACCGTTCCGTATACGTCGCCTCCCGAAAGGATGGGAACGACGAAATGGGAGGTGCGGTCGTTGGTTATCCTCTCTCTGGCCTCATTGCTGTAATTGGCAAGAAAAGCGCTGTTCATGATGACATACTCGCTGTTTGCAAGTATATCGTATGTCATCTGAAGCTCGACTGTATCACTCTCCCTGCGCTCACCGGGATTGAACCTGCTGCCGCCCGGCACCGAGCTGAAATCATAAAGGCAGATCTCAAGCCCCGGAGTATCATCCCTTTCCATGATATGGATATTGACTATGTTGAACTGATTGGCGATATGCTCAAGGAGCAGCATCATGGAATTAGAGAAGCTCTTTGAGTGCTCAAGGATATTGAAGGTAAAGCTTACGGCTTCGTAGTCAAGATCACCGCTTTTTTTCACCGGATCCACCACGGAGGTCTCCTCGCCCTCCACAAATCTCAGAAGCTCGTTCCTGTCTGAGGTAAATCTCACTATATAATCAAGCTCTTCGCCGGCATCTCCGGTATATATATGATCCAGTGAATGCTCAAGGCTTGAATGGATCATATTCAGCATATCCTCATCACTGTCCCTGATGATAGCGATAAAGGTATCGTTATTAAGCCTGAACAGAAAATCGTCCGGCTTCATCACGGCCTTTGAGGTCTCGGCTATCCTTGATATTATGGCATCCGCAAAAAAGCTTCCATACTCATCAGAGATATCGGAAAGGTTCATTATCTTAAAGAAAAGGTAATAGAGCTTCTCACCCTGCCCCGTCAGTCTTTCTATCAGCTGCTCCCCTATATCCCAGGTGAAAAATCCCGTCGCAGCATCCTTTTTTGCTACCTCAAGGAAATCCTTCTCCTTCCGCTTCTCCTCCGTGATGTCAGACATCTTACCCACCACACGGATCTTTTTGCCGCCGCGGCGGACCACACGCCCTTCTATCCTTATCCAGATATACTCCCCGGGCTCCCTGCCGCAAAGACGGACGTTAAGCGCTTCATCCGACTCTCCGTTCAAAAGCCTTATCACGTCCGCAATATCGTCGCTGTGTACCAGCTCTCCTTCGGAGAGCCGCTCAAAGGCGTGGCTCATCGTCCGCTCCACCGAGTTGTCCGCATTCTTTTCCATTATGGAGCCGTAGTAGGTGAGCCTGTCATTATCAAAGTTATAGTCGAAGATCAGATCATCAGAGCCCTCAAATGCCAAACGGTATCTCTCCTCCTCGGCGGAAAGCTCTATAAAAAGCTCCTCTTCCCTCATCACGTGCCGTCTGGCCAGAATGCAGGCTATGAAGAAAACCGGGAGCAGGACTATGAATTCCAGAGTAGGAGTAAGCACGGCCGACCTGTACAGTACCATGGCAGCCTGCAGGGACGGAAACCTCCCGTTAGCGTTGATCAGCCATCTCGCCCCTATGGCAAAGAGACAGAGATTCATCATAAGGTAGGATATGACGCTCAGGACAGCCATCATCTTCACATCAAGATAGACCATAGCGACAGCTATGCCTATGAAATACCCTGCCCTGACGCTGGAATCAGGTATCAGTGAAAATAGCGACACTGATATCATCATCGTTATGGCTATATAGTACTTGATGATTTTTATCGGCATCTTGCTGATATAGAACATATACGGAGCAAGTGTCGCAAAGATCAGGGAAAAACAAATCATAAAAAGAAGGTCAGTGGTTATATTCAGAACCTTCGTTTTGGCAAGGACTATCATCAGGGGAACAAGAAGGAGGCAGCCGAAGAGAATCTGACACATAATAGATGTCACGGTTTCCTCATATGATTTGGAATTATTCAGTCTTTCTCCGTAGGTCCCCATACAAAAGTTACAGCATCATATCCTTTATTCATCAAAGGACACAGTCACATAAAAGGCTCCGCTGCTTTCATCCTGCCTTACATTTTTCACTGTGCCCCTGCGGCTTTTCAAGGCTTCCTGCCTTGTGAAATTCGCCGACATGGCTATGGCAGGAGTTATCGTATAGTATACCACAAGTCCGTCCTGCAGATAACCCTCTTCCACAGATACTTCCGCACCTTCACGAATCTCCTTATAATCTATCTCCATCTTGAATTCCATTTCTCTCATGGCATATGGATATGATCAGCTCCTTTTCAGTATTTCCGGGCTTATGGTATGCACCTGCATTCCGTTTATCTCCACCCTGTCATCCACTGTAATGACGAGACACTCCTTCCCGTCTATAAGCCTTGTCTCTATAAGATCGGCTCTTTCCGGATTGACCTTTATGACTATATCCGGGGTGCGTATATCTATCTTTTTCATGCCCGGAAGGTTTGTCGCATGTACATAGGGAGTGATCTCTTCATCCTCCGGCACAGCCTCCTTTACGACCTCGTCATATTTCCAGTCATAATCCTCCATGGCCTCTCCGGATATGCCGCTTTGCTCAAAGACCTTCCTGATCTCCGTCTTGTCCATAAGATACGGCTCCGGATCATCCGAATGATCCCTTAACCTGATACGAACATTTTCATTTATGGCCATTACATCATGCAGGCTTATATCCTCTCCGAGGGTCTCACTGACCACCGTATTGAAAAAGTCAGCCTGATAGCCTGCGCTCATGGGTTTTTCCGCCCCAAGCACTTTTTCTATGAAGCCCTCCTGAAGCTCCTCACTCTTTTTGGAGTAATAAAGAACACCGTGTATATCCGCCGTCCTGTCGTTAAACTCCGGGAAAAGGAAGCCGTGAGCCGGATCGGAAACTACCCAGTCCCTTATTTTCTCGGTAATGCGGTTTTCATCGGGATCATAGGTAAGGGTTCCTTTTTCAAGCTTCACGGGACAGATCGCGCAGCAGATATAATCATACACTCCCTCTGATGCGTCCTCATTAACTATAAGGTCAGTCGTGACACCGGGAATATCATAAATGGCATGAATAAGGATGATATAGAACTTTTCCACGGTATCATAGCTGTCTATGACAGAATCATAAAACTTATCTATAAGCAGATCATCCTCAAGATGGGAGTCTCTGAGCTTTAAAAGAGCTTCCTGCTTCCCCCCTTGAGACTCCTCTGCAAGAGGAAATTCCATATCAATGATGTTTTTTCCTATGCTGCCGGTGAGAGTCTTTTTGAATATCTCGAAATACTTATGCTGCTCCTCCTCCGCAAGGCTCATAAAAGCTTCCTTTGATACGGCCTGCTTTTCCTTTTCGTTATTCACATAGCAGCCGCAGATACGGTCTATAGTGCAGTGATCAAGAGAAAACTGCTTCTTTATCTCCTTTATCTCATTTGATGTCATTTTATCTACTCCTGTTTGGATTCTGCCGGTCTGTTTGCCGACGGAAGGACGGGATCGCAGGTAAGCCTGATCCCCAGCTTTCTGAAGACTGCCTCATCCACAGAGGAAAGCATCACCGTGGAATGAGCCTCACAGCCTCTCATGAAGGGAAGCTGTTCAAGTGTAAGCCTTGCCTTCGGATCAGTAGCTGCCGATACCGAAAGCGCTATCAGCATCTCATCTGTATGAAGGCGCGGATTATGGGAACCGAGATACTGAGTCTTAAGGGTCTGTATGGGTTCCAGGGATTCCCTGCTTATAAGATGGACGGGATGCGGTATCCCGGCATTAAGCTTCAGAGAATTGATGAGACAGGAGGCAACGGCGCCCAAGAGGTCATTGGTGCGTCCGGTCATAAGCCTTCCGTCATTAAGCTCTATGGCGGCACAGGGGGTATTGGTCATTGCCATTCTCTCATGGGCAGCGATGACTACCTTCCTGTCTTCTTTAGTGACTCCCGCCTGCTTCATCACAAGCTCCAGCTTGCGCAAAACATCTGCGTCCACATTGCCGAGCTTCAGATCACAGGCTCCCTTGAAATATCTCCTTATGATCTCCTGCTTTGAGGCTTCCTGACAGACCTCATCATCTATGATGCAGTTGCCTGCCATATTGACCCCCATGTCCGTAGGAGACTTATAGGGGCAGTCTCCCGCTATCTCCTCAAACATCGCCTTAAGCACGGGAAAGATCTCTATATCCCTGTTGTAGTTTACGGTGGTCTCCCCGTAGGCTTCCAGATGGAAGGGATCTATCATATTCACATCCTTAAGATCTGCCGTGGCAGCTTCATAGGCGAGATTCACCGGATGCTTAAGGGGAAGGTTCCATATGGGAAAGGTCTCAAATTTGGCATAGCCTGCAGTTATGCCTCTTTTGTGCTCATGATAGATCTGCGACAGACAGGTGGCCATCTTGCCGGATCCCGGACCGGGAGCGGTGACTACCACAAGAGGTCTCGTGGTATGGACATATTCATTCCTGCCGTAGCCCTCATCGGACACGATCTTTCCTACATCCCCGGGATAGCCTTCTATTACATAATGCAGGTAGCTGTTTATATTATGGGCTTCAAGCTTGTGTCTGAATTTATCGGCAGCGGCCTGTCCCGTATACTTGGTGATGACTACCGAGGACACATAAAAGCCCATGCTCCTGAAGCTGTCCACAAGCCGCAGCACATCACTGTCATAGGTGATGCCAAGGTCTCCCCTGGTCTTGCTCTGCTCTATGGCATCCGCCGATATCACTATGACGATCTCCGCCTGATCCTTAAGATTTGCAAGCATTTTGAGCTTGGAATCAGGCTCGAAGCCCGGGAGAACCCTTGAAGCATGATAATCATCAAAGAGCTTTCCCCCGAACTCCAGATAAAGCTTGTCAAATTTTTCTATTCTTTCCTTAATATGAGCAGACTGTATCTGCTCATATTTTGCGTTATCAAAGCCTACAGGTTTTGGATTCGCTTCATTCCCCATGATCAGATCTTGAATGCGGCTACTGCCCTCTCAAGTATCTCGGTGACCTCAAGAGTCTTGTCAGCCTCCTCCTTGATTGTCTGGATGGTAGCTCCGATCTCCTCCATGGAAGCATTGGTCTCCTGGCATGAAGCAGCATTCTCCTCGGATATGGATGAGAGCGCGCTTACATCGTCAAGCACCTGAGCCTTGGCCACATCAAGCTCCTGGCTCTTCTCGGCAATGGTATGGATGGCATCCACAGTGCTGCCGACCTTTTCATTGACGACACTGAAGCTGTCGCTGACCTGATTGAGGACAGCGCCCTCGTTATTGACAGCCTCGGAGATCTGTCCGGCGTATTCCACGTTCTTATCGGAGGTGGCGATGATCTCATCGACTATGGCCTTTATCTCCTTGGAGGACTGATCCGACTGTGAAGCAAGGCTTGAGATCTCTCCCGCCACGACAGCGAAGCCCTTTCCTGCCTCACCTGCCCTTGCGGCCTCTATGGAAGCATTCAGTGACAGAAGGTTCGTCTGGGAAGCTATGCTCTCTATTACCGATGCTGCCTCTGCTATCTTCTTTACAGCCTCGGAAGAGGTATTGATGCCGTCAACAACGGATTTTGAAACCTGTATGGTATCGGCATTCGCCTTCATGAGTTCATCAAGAGCGGTCTGGGCCGTCCTGTTCTCCGCCTCGACCTCCTTGGCATAATTCGTAGCCTCATCGGTAAGAGACTTGATGCCGTCTATATCATCACCTATCTGTATCATATTGACCTGGGTATTCTGCACCGACTCGGCCATCTCCATGGAGCCCTTTGACAGATCGTCCACAGCGCTGACGATACCTTCAGATGCGGAATTGACCGTGGTAACGCCGCCCTCGACATCGGCCATATCCTTATGGAGCTCTTCCACATCCTTTATGATATCTGAAATGATGGTCTTTATCTTGGTACGCACAATGACCGTATCCTCAGCTATCTCCGAAAGCTCCTGTACTGATGCGGAAGGTACCTCTTCGCTGGTCAGATCGCCCTCAGCAAGCTTTCCAAGTTCATCCCTTACCCTCACAAGGGAAGCAACCAGTGCTCTTGATACCACTATTATCACTATGGCAAATACTACCACCAGGATCAGAACGATGATGATCATGGAAAGGACGTGGGATCTGATGGTAGCAGCAACATCGGTCTGCGGCATGCCTGCCCAGGAGGCACCGACTATCTGATTATTGCCGTCACGTACGGGCATACAATACACATAAAAATCATGACCGCCCACATTTACGCCTTTTGCATTAACGTCCTGTCCGCCCTTAACCTTTTCCCAGATAGCGGCATCCATCTTGGTACCTTCGTTGCGGTTGCCGTCATCCTTCTTTACTGAAGTGATGAATCTGGTATCACCCATGAAAAGGGTAAGCTCTATATCCTCTGCCTTAAGGGAATCAATGTAGTCATGCTCATAGGTCGGCTCTCCTGCATTGATTATATCCCACTCATAATACTTTCTTAAGTCATCGGCAGCCACCCGAAGCTTCTGATAGGTGTCCTCCTCCATGGTGTTCGTCTGGCTGAAAGCCGTCACAACACACAGTATCACACCTGACAACAACAGCGGTAAAAACCCGATGAACAAAAGTGTCATTGTCATTCCCGGTTTCTTTTTCATTTCCTTCTCCTTTCAAAATAACTCATGAATAACATAGTGCCTATATTCAAAACAAAAGCCCGGTGTCCTGAAACATCAGTCTCCTGTCATCATTTCCTTATGCCCTGCAAAAATATGTCACAGCCCTCTGCGGCTTC
>CACZNY010000303.1 GCA_902782655.1 uncultured Lachnospiraceae bacterium | reverse complement strand
TCAAGGCCTCCGCACTCCTCGTAGTCCTGCCTGGATACCATAAGGCAGGCTCCCGTCACTGCCGTGAAATTCTGTGCATAACAAAGCCTCCCCATATACCCAAGATTTCCTTTGGCAAGCATATAGTGTATATGTCCCGCAGTCCGATGGGCACCAAGCCCTATGACGACACCGGCATGCTGTATCGTATAGTCCGGATAGTACAGCTTGCAGCCTACCGCTCCCACATCAGGTCTCTGGCAGTACATAAGCAGCTCCTCTATCCAGTCTCTCGATATCACCTCGGTATCGTTGTTCAAAAGGAGAAGATACTCTCCCGAAGCAGCAGCCGCCCCTTTATTTATAAGCTCGGCATAATTAAAGCTCTCCTGCCTGACCTCTGTCACCCTTACATTCGGAAGCCTTGATATCTCAGCATAATAATCCCTGATCTCATCCGTAGTGCTCCCGTTCTCCACTATCACGATCTCATAGTTCTCATAGGACGAACGGCTGAGAATGGAATCAATGCAGCGTCTCAGATCCTCCATATGATCCTTATTTGGAATGACAATGGACACCAAAGGATGTGCCGTAAGCTTGTATCTTATCCTGAAAATAGTGGCGAAAGCCTTGGTGCTTTCTATCTCAAAGCCCTTCATCCCGTCTCCCTCAAGGGAGGAGGCCACGGCTTTCTTTGCCGCATTTATGGCGTAAGTCTTGGCGTTGATATCAGCCGCGGTAGAGCCGGAATGACTCCTCCAGTAATAAAGGATATGCGGCACATGGACTATCCCGTCCTTATACCTGGCCGCCTCATGCGTAAGGCGAAGGATCATGTCATGATCCTGGCTTCCGTCGTACTCTGATCTGAACCTTCCGACCCTTTCCACCAGATCTCTTCGGAAAGCCGAGAAGTGGCAGATATAGTTATTTGCCCTCAGGTTATCCGGAGCATAGTCCGGCTTGAAGTGCAGCGTTATCATATTATTGACTGAATCGCCCTTAAAGGTAGCTTCATCGGAATAAATAAACCTGGCATCCCTGTTTTCAAGCACCTTCATGTACTCGAAAAGTGCAGAGGGATGCAGCAGATCATCATGATCCATAAGTGCATAGAAATCTCCTGTTGCAAGGTCAAAGCAGGCATTCGTATTCTCCGATATCCCTCCGTTGTGATCCAGCTTTTTGTACTTTATCCTGGAGGGCGATACCGTATCCTTCTCCTCATACTCTCTTACGATATCCCCCACATATCCGTGCTCTTCATCAGACCCGTCAGCGAAGCATAGCTCCCAGCCTCCGTAGGTCTGTGCCATCACACATTCTATAAGCTCCCTCAGGAATTTCTCCGGTGTATTATAGAGCGGCACGAGTATTGAAAAGACATGCTTATGCTTAAACTCAACTGCGGCTGCGAGAGCCCTTTCCTCCTGAGACGGAAAGCTTTCCGTCCCGTGCAGCCTGTAAGCCTTTTTTTCTATCCTCTTCGACTTAAGCTTTCGTCTGACCTCGCGCATGGAACCAAGCCTCTTAACCCTGATACAGGCATTCTTAAAATGCGACCAGGCCAGCCTGAAGGGCATGATGGCGCGGTAGATCAGGCTTTTCTTCAACGCATTGACCTTGAGCGTGAGCTCTGCATGCTCCGCCTCAAGATCGGTAAGCTCCCTTGTAAGCCTCTCATTCTTTTCCTTTTCAATGAAATACATGTCCCTGTAATAGGACAGTGTCTCTTCGTTTTTCAGATCTCCGCTTTTCTCACACATTCCTCATCACCTCTGTACACGCGGCGGCGTCCTCCCATAAGCGCAGGATAAACAGAGACTGTCCCCTTTATTCCGAGTTTTTCCATTTCACGGGCAGAGATCCGTGCAATGAATCCCGAATCAGAGCTCTTTTTATGTCTCGTAAAAACCTCCCCAACGTCCACGCGTCTCATACTCATCGCGCTGACGACAAAGTACTTTCCGCCTGCTTCAAGCACGACACAGGGGGACATGCTGTTCAGTCCCTCCTTAAAGATCCAGCCTCTAGCCTCATAGAAATCCTCATTCCCGTAGGCATCGGATATCCTGTATTCGAAGCTGTCCATTGAAGCGTGGATATGGTCTCCATTTTTCATTCTGCCGGAGGCCGGCTGCAGCTCAGACAGCCCCCTTATTTCCCATTCATTCGGCAGGTTCACGTCAAAATCCAGCGAATACGGCGACAGGTTCCTGTTCAGAAAGGGGTCGCCCCTGTCAAAAATATCCCCGTGCTTTGAAGTCAGGTATATTCTCTCTCCCTTCAGCCTTTCATATGCCATGCGGCTCTTTCTGTCATCAGTCCTTGTAGCGCCCTCGGAATGGATCAGATGATGGGAATTAATGCATACATTATAGTATCCGCTCTCATAAAGCCTGAGACACAGATCCACATCGTTATACGCTACCGGAAGTCCGGTATCAAAGCCGCCGACCTTCTCAAATCTGTCGCGTCTTACTGCGAGACAGGCTCCGGTCACGGCTATTGTATTGATATCATGGTCGCTCCAGCCGAAATAATATCTGTCATCCTTATAACCCTGAAGCTTGTGGGACGGGCCGGAATACAAAAGCCCTATCCCGCAGTGCTGGATCTTCTCCTCTCCCGGATACAGAAGCTTTATTCCTACTGCTCCCGTCTCGTCCTCCATGGCTTTTGATGCCATCAGCTCAAGGATACCCCTTTCCGACACCGGCACCTCTATGTCATCATTCATGAAGACAAGCACCTTACCGGATGCTCTTGAAGCAGCATAGTTATTCAGCTCGGAGAAATTAAACTCCATCTCGTAATACAGATAGTTTATGCCGTAGTGCCCCGCTATCTCCCGGTATCTTCTGCCGGCGGCCGGGGAGCTCCCGTTATCTACCAGTATCACCTCAAGATCATCAGATAATACAGAGGCAATCACGCTCCTTATACATTTTTCAAACATATCGGGATGATCCTTGGAAAGAATGATAAGGGATATCTTCCCCGGAGATTTGTCCACGAAAAGGCCGTCATCCGGGCGATTCTGCTTTGGAAGCTTTCTGTCCTTCAGCCTGTGATACAGAACCTTGCTGATATGGCATACCTTTTCTCTGGGACAGGGATACAGAGCGTCCTGTCTCCTGCCCTTTTTCAAAGCCACCATTCCCGATATGTAATCAAGGCTCCTCTCGCTTTCCGGAGCATAGTCAGGCTTGAAATACGGACGGGTCCGCATCTGGTCGCGGATCATATCCTCATCGCAATAGATGATGTCATAATCCCCGGTCTTAGCAGCCCTTGCGAATTCCGCAAGCGCATCCGGGTCCGGAACGTGATCATCGCTGTCATATATCACATCGTAGCGAGATATGAACGAATCTATGATATGGCGGTCCGTGCTTCTGCCCCGCCACTTTTCAGTCTGCTCTATGAACTGCAGATATCTTGACATATTCTTCCTTCTCCACGGGTTTCCTTAAAAGCCCTTTGGGTCTTGTCTCAAGCTCTATAAGTCTGGACAGTATATCCTCATACATTTCGCTGTCTGTCATCATTATCCTGTATTCGATATGAAATACATCCAGATCCTGCGGGATATCAAAAATTATCTGCGGATCCTTATTATCGAATACCACCGTACTGCCGCACACTCTCCCGTTCACAAGCGCCTCCTGCACCGATGCGCAAAGAAGCTTTATAATACAGTACCCTTCCTGCGGATCCACTCTCAGCTTCTTTATGCCCTCAGGAAGGGGGATATCCAGCGACAGCTTCATATCCGGGGTCAGCTCTCCGTCAAGATTCGGCATGCTTCCCTCCGCATAGCCCTCGCCCATGTCAGCATACAATCTTACATGGAAGGGTCTGTCAAGCCCTTTAAGGACCTCCTTGGCCTGTGGAAGTGTCACATAGTCCCTGCCGAAGATACTGTACATCTTATCCAGTGTGAAATAGTCTCCTGAGATCTTCTGCTGGAATTCCGTCTCCATCCGGTCAAATTCATCTTCCCGGCTGCCGTCAAAGCC
>CACZNY010000302.1 GCA_902782655.1 uncultured Lachnospiraceae bacterium | reverse complement strand
TACCATCTCGGAGAAGAGCTTCTCTGACTCGATAAGTGAAACCTGAACGTTTCCGTGAGGATCTCTCTCAAGGAAGAGCTGCTGCTGGATGCCCTGGGGAAGTATATCAAATACTGCGAAGGACTCAGCTGTAAGACCAGCCTTGATGAAGTTGTACTTTGCATTCCAGTCGGGAAGTGCATTGAACTCCTCTGTCTTCTTTCCTGCAAGAAGCTCGTTGATCTCAGCGATGAGCTTTGAGAACTCGGGAACGAACTCAACGATACCCTCGGGAATGATGGCAACGCCGAAGTTGTTGCCTGCATTGCCTCTCTTCTCAACAGCGTCAGCTATGTAATTTGTGATCTGTGCAAGAGACATCTTCTTAGCCTTAACTTCCTCACCGATGAGGCAGATATTAGGCTGTGTCTCAAGTGCACACTCAAGTGCAACGTGTGAAGCAGAACGTCCCATAACCTTTATGAAATGCCAGTACTTCTTTGCTGAATTTGCATCTCTCTCTATGTTACCGATAAGCTCACTGTATGTCTTAGTAGCTGTATCGAATCCGAATGAAGCCTCAATATCTTCGTTCTTAAGATCACCGTCGATAGTCTTGGGGCATCCGATAACCTGAACGCCCGTGTTGTGAGCTGCCATATACTCAGCAAGAACTGCTGCGTTTGTATTGGAATCGTCACCGCCGATGATGACAACAGCTGTAAGGCCGTGCTTCTTTGCAACCTGCTCTACGATAGCAAACTGCTCCTCTGTCTCAAGCTTTGTTCTGCCTGATCCGATGATATCGAAACCACCGGTATTTCTGTATGCATCAATGAACTTATCATCAAACTCAACATAATCATCATCGATAAGTCCACTGGGACCGCCCTTGAAGCCTAAGAGAACATTGCTCTTGTCTGTAGCTTTAAGAGCATCGTAAAGACCGCAGATAACATTATGTCCTCCGGGAGCCTGACCACCTGAAAGGATAACGCCTACAACCTGCTTCTTTGCAGCAGAGGTATTCTGACCCTTCTCAAAGGTAATTTCTTTCTTACCGTAGGTGTTGGGGAAGAGAGCCTTGATCTTGTCCTGATCTGCTACGCTCGCTGTCTCCTCGCCTTCCTTCACGCAGATATCTGCGATGCCGTTCCTGAGCATTCCCGGAAGCTTGGGGCTATACTCATATCTTGCTTTCTGAAGCGGTGAAATTTCCATATTCTTTCTCCTTCTTTATAGATTTAATGTTAAAACACACTGAGTAAAATTTTAGTGTATTTCATTCTAAAAGTAAAGATTTGTCGATCTGTTCATCCATGGCCGTGCGTTCATCCCGATCAGGCACTTCCTTCATGAAAAACCTGATCATAAACGGCGCCGAAATAATGCTGGCCAGTATATCCGCTATCATCTGTGACGACTGCAGACCAAATATCCCAAACAGATTCGGAAGTATGAGCAGGGCCGGTATGTAGCAGATGCCTGATCTTAATGTTGCGATAAAGGATGCAACTCTGCTCCTTCCTATACTCTGGAATATCATATTGGAAAGCACGCTCACAGGCTGGACGATTATGGCCACGCACATACACCTGAGCGCCGGTGTCCCTGCTGCCACGGTAGCCGCGATCGCTGCGGGGTCGGGATCATCTATGAATACCCTCACTATCCGGTCAGAGAATATAGCTCCCATTGATGCCATCACAAGCATCATAGCCGTGCCTGTTATCCACGTGAACATGAAGCTTTCTCTTAATCTCTTATACTTTTTGGCTCCGTAATTAAAGGCTGATACAGGCTGCAGTGCCTGACCCACGCCTATGAGCACTGACCCCATAAACATCATGACACGGCCCGCTATAGTCATTGCAGCGATACCCGGAGCGCCGTAAGGGCCTGCGCATATATTAAGAGTCATGGTGGATACGCTGTTAAGTCCCTGACGGATAAGGCTTGGGAATCCTGTCTTCATGATCCTAAAAACATCTTTTAATATCCGCTTCCTGTTGCCCTTCTTAAGAACTGTTTCAGGCGATATCCTGGCAATGGTCTTGCCCGATAAGAACATATAAAGCAGTATGCCGCAGCTTATATACTGGGATATCATGGTAGACAGGCCTGCGCCATCTATTCCCAGTCCCAGTCCGAACATAAAGATAGGATCACCTATCATATTCAGGACCCCGCCGCTTACAAGACCTATCATCGCATAAAACGCCTTGCCCTCGTAACGCATCACATTGTTCAATATGCAGCTTATGACAAATCCGGGGCCTGCTGCCAGTATGTAAAAAGCATAT
This sequence comes from uncultured Lachnospiraceae bacterium, assembly GCA_902782655.1. Taxonomy (GTDB): domain Bacteria; phylum Bacillota; class Clostridia; order Lachnospirales; family Lachnospiraceae; genus NK4A144. Next base: position 5,563 of record CACZNY010000302.1, on the reverse strand, counting down.
GCTTCCGAATACGGGATGATATCGCCTATGCTTCCCATGAGCACTACGATCTGCTTTCTGAAAATGAGACCTGCCGTCATAAGTATCACGCTGACGACCAGCCCTGCCAGAAAAGCCGTGCTTAGGCATCTGTCAGCCTCATCCTTTTTACCCTCGCTCTCATATCGTCCTATAAGGCTTCCCGAACCATGGCCAAACATAAATCCGAAAGCCTGAAATATGGCCTGGAGACTCATCACTATGCCGATAGCCGCACTTGCCGACGTTCCAAGCCGCCCCACAAAAAAAGCATCAACGAGATTGTATATCATCGTTGTCAGCATACTAATAATGGCCGGGAGAGCCAGGCCTGCGATCAAAGCAGGCACCGGCTTCCCGGTCATCTTTTTGTACTGTTCTATTTCTTTTATTGTATCTGTATCTTTAGTTATCTGTCCCATTTGTCTGAAAGCGAATTCACCTGATCGGCAAATTTCGCCATGTCCTTGTTCGTCAGGCCCTCGTTTTTGTATATAACGGAAAGCAGTCTCTGACCTGCCGCAACCAGTCTTGCAAAGACATCGGACATACGCTTTGCCTTCTTCTTTACAGGAACAGGAGTTGCCTCGTATATAAACTCGCCCGTGATCATGTTGTAAACTGTACCGCTGTACGGTGCATAAGCATCGTAACCATAATTTTCGCGAAGGAGCTCGGTAAATACCTTTGCCGACTCATCATCGCCGTGTACGACAAATACCTTTTCAGGCTTGCCGCCTATATTGCCTATCCACTCCAGCAGGCCGTTCCTGTCGGCGTGTCCGCTCATTCCGGCAAGGACCTTCACGTCAGCTCTTACTTCAATATCTTCACCAAAGAGCTTCACTTCCTTTTTGCCATCTACCAGTATGCGTCCGAGCGTGCCTACTGCCTGATATCCTACAAAGAGCACCGTACTTTCGGGTCTCCAGAGATTGTGCTTTAAGTGATGTCTGATACGACCGGCATCACACATGCCCGATGCTGAAAGGATAACCTTTGGCTCTGTATCAAAATTTATCATCTTTGACTCATCACTTGTGATACTTAAGTGAAGATTAGGGAAGGTGATGGGATTGATCCCCTGCTCTACCAGTTCAAGAGCCTCAGCCGAGAAGCAGGTCTCGATATTTTTCTTGAACACTTCTGTCGCTTCAACCGCAAGCGGGCTGTCGACATACACCGGGAAATCCGGGATGTTCGTAACAAGATTCCTGGCCTTTATCTCGCGGATATAATAAAGCATCTCCTGCGTGCGGCCTACTGCAAACGAAGGAATGACAACATTTCCGCCACGTCCTAAAGTCTCGCTTATGACAGTTGCAAGCTCGCCCACATAATCAGGCTTCTCCGTTGTGTGTACCCTGTTTCCGTAAGTGGATTCCATGATGACAACGTCAGCATCATGCACATACTGCGGATCTCTTATCAGAGTGCTCTTCTTGTTTCCTATATCGCCGGAAAAAACAAGCTTCTTTGTAACGCCGTTCTCGGTTATCCAGATCTCTATCGACGCTGAACCAAGGAGATGTCCCACATCGGTGAATCGGAACTTTATGCCTTCACACAGATCTTCGATCTCGTCATACGGGAATGACACGAGGTGTCTTATGGCACCGTCAGCATCCTCCATGGTGTACAAGGGCACAACCTTTGCATTGTCCGATGCACGCTGAGCCTTTCTGTTACGCCACTCAGCTTCCTGCATCTGAATGTGTGCCGAGTCTCTGAGCATTATGCTGCAGAGATCTGCCGTCGCATCCGTTGCCATGATCTGGCCCCTGAAGCCCCTGGCATAGATAAGAGGCAGCAGTCCCGAATGATCTATGTGCGCATGCGACAAAAGCACATAGTCTATCATCCCCTCTTCAAAGGGAAGATCGGCATTTTCATAAACATTGGTACCCTGCTCCATACCGCAGTCAAGCAGGATCTTTTTCCCGCAAGCCTCCAGGACATGACAGCTTCCGGTAACCTCATGATCGGCTCCGATAAATGTGATCTTCATGATCGTAACCCTCTCTTTCTTATGCTAACCCCTAATACCTTACACTTCTGAATAGATAACCCCTTGTATTTCAGTATTTCATATGAAGTGCTGCCGGAAGGACTGAGAATTCACACACTTCCCTTCCCTGCTCATATTCACCATCGAGTGACCAGTTTGGTGCGTCCTCGCATTCTATCTTTACATTCTTCACCTTATAGACCTTCACCAAAGGTGTATCATAATTTTGTTCCAAAAGCGCCTTGGTTATCGTATTAAGCTGAACTATATCCTTTGGTGCCGTTATTAGCAGCAGTTCAAAATATCCGTCGCTCAGATCTACCATATCGCGGTCCAGTGTCATCACACCGCCAAGCGAAAATGTATTGCAGATCGAAACGAATCCATAGTTCCCTGAAAACGTTCCCACATCTGTAGTGATCGTCATTTCATAAGGTGTGAACTTGCTTATATCGCGCATCCCCTCGATTATATATGCGAAATGCCCCAGAAGATTCTTCGCCATCTGCGGCGTTTCAAATGATGCGCTTGCAAAGAGCCCGCATGATGCGGTATAAACAAAACTTCTTCCGTTAAAGCATCCGAGGTCAAGTTCTTTAGCCTCTGATTCCATTATCCTCGAAGCTGCAAGCACTGTATCGCCCGGTATTCCCAGACTTGCTGCAAAGTCATTTGTGGAGCCCGCAGGTATATAACCTATGGGTCTGTTCCAGCCTATCTTTCTGCAGCCGGCTATGACTTCATTTAACGTACCGTCACCGCCCATACATACCACCAGATCTATATCATCATCGGCATGCTCCTCGACCAGGACTTTTCCGTCACCCTTAACTCTCGTAAAACAGATAAGCGTTTCATAACCATGATCTGTAAAGGCCATGATTATTTCCGTAAGCGGACTTTCCCTGTGCCTCATACCGGCATTCGGATTGATTATAAAAAGAAGTCTCTTATATATACGCATGTATACATTATACCTTTTATTTCCTGAATCTGTATACCCTTGCTTCATATGGAGCGAAATAGGTACTGTGGCGCAATCCCGCATAATTAGAGATCACAAGCTTCAGTTTCACCTCCGCCAGATTCTTCGGAATGCGAACTTTTACAGTATGTTTTGCAAAGGAACATATTATCAGATAATGCATCCCTTCAAGCGATCTTTCATACATATAGATATAAGGATCCTTAGGAAAATACTCCTTGTATTTCCCGTAGATAAGCGTTCTGCTGTTTTTTCTGATCTGCAGACACTTCCTGTAAAAATTCAGAAGTGAACTTTCGTTGTGTTCCTCTTCATCCACATTCACATAGGCATGATTTCTGTTCACATAGAACCATGGTTCATGCGTGGAGAATCCGGCATATTTATCAGCAGTCCACTGCATGGGAGTTCGGGATGAATCACGGCTCGAGAGATGTATGCGCTTAAGACGCTTTTCTATCGACTCCTTAAGATGATAACTGTTGAAATTATTGATCGAGGAAACATCTGCATAATTCTCTATCGAGCGGAGTCTTATATTGCTCATGCCTATCTCCTGCCCCTGATAGATGAAAGGTGTTCCCTGAAGAAAGAGGAAACTTACCGCAAGTGCAGACCCGCTCTCATATCGAAGCTTCTCGGAGCCGTAGCGGCTTATTATCCTCGGATGATCATGGTTCTCTATATACAGTGCATTCCACGCCTTTCCTGCAAGCGCATATTGCCACTTTGAAAGAGCCTTCTTGTATCTGTAGAGCTTGAACGGTCTGTGTTCGTATTCCGTATAGAAACAGTCGGCCATCATATGGTCAAAGGAGAACATCATATCGAGTGACTTGTTTTCACCTGTCAGATATTTGAGTGCCGAAGACACTGTAGTCATGGGACCTTCGCCTATCTGGATGCAGTCATACTCCTCGCACACTTTTCTGAACTCCGCCATATATTCGTGAATATGCGGGCCGTCTTTATAATACGGCATACCGTTAACGGCAGGGACAAAAGGAAGGCCGTCGGGCAGCCCCTCTGCCTTGGATATAAAATTGATCACATCCTCCCTGAAGCCATCCACACCCATATCAAGCCAGAAGCGCATTATGCTCTTCACTTCTTCCCTGACCTTTGGATTATCCATGTTCAGATCGGGCTGCTTCTTTGCAAATATGTGGAGATAATACTGGCCGCGCTCACTGTCATACTCCCAGGCCTTGCCTTCAAAAAGAGAGTTCCAGTTATTAGGCTTGTCACGCCAAATATAATAATCGCTGTACGGATTGTTCCTGCTCTTTCTGCTTTCCTTAAACCAGGGATGCTCATCCGATGTGTGATTGACCACCAGATCCATTATTATCTTAAGGCCAATCCTGTGTGCCTCATTTAAAACTTTTTTGAAGTCATCAAGCGTTCCGTATTCCGGATCGATATTTTTATAATCGGATATATCATATCCATAATCAGCCTTGGGAGAAGGGTAGATAGGAGAAAACCAGATACCGTCCACTCCCAGGCTTTTTATATATCCGAGTTTCTCATATACACCTTTAAGATCTCCTATACCGTCACCGTTGCCATCCTTGAATGAACGGATCCATATCTGGTAAAAGGACATCCTCTTATACCATTCGTTATTCACTTTTATCACTTCCCAACATCTTAAGTTCGGTCTTTATCTCATGGAAATTTTCTTTGGTCTTTTCCTTCACCTCATGAAATGCTTCATGAATGTTTTCCTTCGTGCGTTCCTTTGCCTCATGGAGATTCTCCCTTGTGCGTTCCTTTACCTCATGGAGATTCTCTCTTGTACGTTCCTTCGCTTCATGGAATATCTCGTAGACATTCTCTTCCATGCCTTCATATATTGCCTTCGGACGTTCAAAGAAATGTGAAGTGTTTCTTATAAAACTATCACCGAGTTCATAGAAATTATCAGAAAGCTTTTCATGGAAGCTTTCTGCCTGACGTCTGTCGAGTTCCTCTTCCTTACGCTCTATGATCACACCGTATCTGTCAACGGCATCATTGACCGCACTTTCCCATGATATATAGATCTCATCCATGGCATGCTGCCCTGCTGATGCCATCCTTCCTTTATCCTTTGCCAGTTCCTTAAGCATTGCAGCCATCGACTCAGCATTTTCTTCTACCAGGAATCCGTTCCTGCCATCCGTGATGCCTTCGGCAGCGCATGAATCCTTAATGAGGACGGATGCCTGCCCGCATGCTGCGGCCTCCCTGACGACTATACCGTTTGTATCATATGTTGACGGAAACAGGAAGAGATCAGCTCTGGTATTCCAGGCACGCAGGACATTCCTGTCATGAACGGCACCGGTAAATATCACGCGTCCCATCCTTCCCGCTCTGCCTTCAGTCACAACTCTCTTGCCATCTTCATCAAAGGTATCTAACGTGATTCCGTGTTCCTTTATCCTCTCCTCCATGGCCTGTCTGTCTACACCGTCACCTACAAAGACCATGCGGTAATCAATACCTGCATCGGAAAGGAGAGAGAGAGCATCAACTATTATGGGAAGGCCTTTATATACCATCAT
>CACZNY010000301.1 GCA_902782655.1 uncultured Lachnospiraceae bacterium | reverse complement strand
TCCATCTTTCCCTCGACGAAAACCGTGCAGTATCCCTGATAGCCACGATTGTGTTCGCGGCCGCCGGAGCCTTCCTCTACGGCCTCCAGTTCAAAATAAAGCGCCTGAAATAAATCTCAGAAGGAAACGGGTTACTGTTCACACCCAATGTCAGTAACTTAAGCCCAAAACTTTCCTCGGAGCGCGAGTAAGAGGGCCCCGGACCGAGCACGGGGGGACCGTTGCTTTTCCGGGAGGACTTATTTTTTTAGGGAAACGCTGATTAAAGCGTTTCCCGCGCGAAAATCGCGGCCGCTTGCGGCCTTCCTCTGCGATTTTCTGCGCATCCCGCCGGAGGCTTCTAAGGAAACGCTGAATTAATCAGCGTTTCCTTAGAAATAAGTTGACAAGAAGCCGGTCAGTCACTATAATATGCGAAGTGTGCGGATATTCCGACGACAGCCGTGTCAACCGTCGTCTTGAAATATAGATAATATAAGTAAAAACAGTAATAACAGGAGAATAATAATGGCAAATATCAAATCTGCAAAGAAAAGGATCAGGACAAGCGAGAAGAGAGCTGAGAGGAATAAATCAGTAAGATCCGGCGTAAAGACAGCTATGAAAAAGGTTTTTGCTGCTGTAGAGTCTAATGACAAGGCTGCTGCCGAGGCTGCACTGAAGTCAGCTACAGGCACGATTGAAAAGGCCGGTGCCAAGGGTGTATATCATAAGAATAACGTTGCAAGGAAGGTATCCCGTCTGGCTAAGGCTGTCAGCAAAATGTAAGTGCCGGCAATAACAATCATCTTATCAGGAAAGAGCGACCGATGAGGCTTAACCATCGGTCGTTATCATATAATCAATGGAAATAAATCAGGATCATATCAGGAACTTTTGTATCATAGCCCATATAGATCACGGCAAATCGACCCTTGCAGACAGGATACTGGAAAAGACAGGGCTCTTAACGGAGCGTGAAATGCAGGATCAGGTGCTGGATAATATGGAGCTTGAGCGTGAGCGCGGCATTACCATCAAATCCCAGGCCGTCCGCACCGTATATACCGCAGAAAACGGAGAAGAATACATCTTTAATCTTATCGATACCCCGGGGCATGTGGATTTTAATTATGAGGTATCCAGATCCCTTGCGGCCTGTGACGGGGCAGTGCTGGTCGTCGATGCATCCCAGGGGGTCGAAGCCCAGACCCTGGCAAATGTGTACCTTGCCATGGATCATGATCTGGATGTATTCCCCGTACTGAACAAGATAGATCTTCCGTCAGCGGAGCCTGACAGGGTAGCTGAGGAGATAGAGGATGTCATAGGCATAGAGGCTCTTGATGCTCCCCGTATCTCGGCCAAAGCCGGTATCGGGATAGAAGAGGTTCTGGAAAGCATAGTGCATAAGATCCCTTCTCCCAAGGGAAGCCCCGATGAACCGCTTAAGTGCCTGATCTTTGATTCCCTCTATGACTCGTATAAGGGTGTGATAGTCTTTATGAGGGTCTTTGACGGAAGGATCCGTCCCGGCGACAGGATACGCTTCATGGCAAACGGCATGGAGGAGGAGGTAGTAGAGACCGGATATTTCGGAGCAGGCAGGTTCATACCCTGTGAGGAGCTCTCCTCCGGAATGGTGGGCTATATCACGGCTTCCATAAAGGATGTAAGGGAGGCAAGAGTCGGAGACACGGTGACCTCTGCGGCAAAGCCCTGCAGTGAGGCCCTTCCCGGATACAAAAAGGTGAATCCCATGGTGTACTGCGGAGTATATCCTGCTGATACAAGGGATTATCCGAACTTAAGGGATGCGCTTGAAAAGCTCCAGCTGAACGATGCATCCCTGACCTTCGAGCCTGAGACCTCACTGGCACTGGGCTTTGGATTCAGATGCGGATTCCTTGGACTTCTGCATCTTGACATCATAGCAGAGAGGCTTGAAAGGGAATATGATCTCGATCTTGTGACTACGGCGCCGGGAGTGGTATACAGGGTATATAAGACCGACGGTGAGATGATAGAGCTTACGAATCCGTCCAATCTTCCGGAGCCCTCCGAGATAGACTATATGGAGGAGCCCATAGTATCCGCCGAGATAATGGTATCCACGGAATATCTCGGAGCCATAATAGGACTCTGTCAGGAAAGACGGGGAATCCAGACCGGTATGGATTATATCGAGGAGACAAGGGTTCTCTTAAAATACGACCTTCCTTTGAATGAGATAATCTATGATTTCTTTGATGCCCTGAAATCAAGGTCAAGAGGCTATGCCAGCTTTGATTATGAGATGAAGGGCTATGTGAAGTCTGAGCTTGTGAAGCTTGATATACTGATCAATAAGGAATACGTGGATGCTCTGTCCTTCATCGTGTTCAGGGATTCCGCCTATGCAAGAGGCTCGAAGATGTGTGAGAAGCTTAAGGGCGAGATACCGAGGCATCTTTTTGAGATACCCATTCAGGCTGCCGTAGGCGGCAAGGTGATAGCGAGGGAGACCGTCAAGGCAGTCCGCAAGGATGTCCTTGCAAAGTGCTATGGCGGGGATATCACGAGGAAGAAGAAGCTTCTTGAAAAGCAGAAGGAGGGGAAGAAAAAGATGAGGCAGATCGGCTCCGTGGAGGTGCCGAAGGAAGCCTTCCTTTCCGTGCTGAAGCTTGACGATGAATAAAGGAAGTATAGTTTTTGAGCGGTAAAGACATCAGCATCTATGTCCATATTCCCTTCTGCGTAAGGAAATGTCTCTACTGTGATTTTAATTCCCAGGTTCCGGCATCCGAGGATACGGTTTTCTACTACACCTCGGCTCTTGAAAGGGAGATAGGGGCTGCCGGAGACATCTTTGAGGACAGGAAGCTTGCCTCCGTATACATCGGCGGCGGAACCCCAAGCTCCATTCCGTCCTCCTGCATAGGACGGATAATGGATGCCATATCCTCCGTCATATCCATAGAAGATGATACTGAGATCACTATCGAGGCCAATCCCGGCACCCTTACAGATCTTAAGATAAAGGACTATGTATCCTTTAGCATAAACCGGGTGAGTCTCGGAGTGCAGTCAGCTATAGAAGAGGAGCTAAAGACCCTCGGCAGGATACATACCTTTGATGACGTAAAGAAGAGCTTTGACAGGCTCTACTGGGGAGGGATAGATAATATAAGCGCGGATATAATGACCTCCATTCCTTACCAGACGCCGGAGTCTCTTATCGAAACCCTCGATGCCGTTATAAAGCTTAAGCCCCGGCATATTTCAGCATATTCACTTATCATCGAGCAGAATACGCCTTTTTATGACAAATACCGCTACGGCCTTCTTCCGCTTCCGGGAGAGGATGAATCCTATATGATCTACAAGCTCGCTCAGGAGTATCTTGAGCAGAAGGGCTACAAAAGATACGAGATATCGAATTACGCCAAAGAGACCGGGGAAGAGGGGAGGGATTACAGATGCCTCCATAATCTCCGCTACTGGGACAGGAAGGATTATATTGGCTTCGGCGCCTCTGCGGCCTCACTTATAGGTGATCACAGGTTTACCAATGTCTTTGACGTAACCGACTATGTATCAGATCCCGGCGGCAAAAAGGCCGAGGATTACAGGCTGAGACCCGAGGATGCCATGGCGGAATTCATGTTTTTGGGGCTCAGAAAGACTGAGGGCATAAGATGCGCTGATTTTGAGGAAGCGTTCGGAACCGACATACAGAAGATATACGGAAGGATCATGCGATATCAGATTGACCGGAAGCTGGCGGCTTCAACCGGTGAGAAGGAGGAGAAGAGGTTTTTTCTTACGGATAAAGGTCTTGATGTTTCCAATATGGTGATGAGCGAGTATTTGTTGACATAATTTCTTGACCCTTGAATCATAACATATTAAAATAACTTGTGTATTATTGGCCTTTGAAGGCTTGTATTCCCTGAGCAGGCGGAGGAAGATCTTATGACAGTGGGCTTTAAGTATTATCCGGATGCAGACAGGATGGTGTTCGATCCGTCCGTTATCAATGTTCTGCCCGGTGGAAACATTATCTCTCCTTTTATAGGGGATATCGAGATTGGGGCAAAGATCCATACGGAGGATTGCAAAAGAGCGATCTCCTTCTTTTCTCAAAACTTTGATTATTCACGTAAGAATTACACTTATCTGAGGATACTTGATAAAAACGGCAACTTCACCTGGTTTCAGGTCCATGTTACGGAGGACGCAGGCGACGGCGGGATCACCGGATCCATTGAGGAGGTATCCTCTGCGGGAGTGGACGGGTCAGCCGATGAGAGGCTTGGTTTTTTCAATGATCTTAAGGATTTCCTGGAAGAGATACCCATATATGACATACCTAATCTTTTTCTGATAAAGCTTACTGATTTCAAGTCCGTTGCCGACATGAAGGGGACTGAGCTTGCAAAGCAGGCCTTCGATGATGCAGTGAGCGTGGTGAGAGGAGTATTAAGAGCCTCTGATGTGGTATCGGCCACTCCGGACGGAGTGATCCTTGCCTATCTTTTGGGTGTCAAGGATGACATGATCCTCTGCGACAGGGCGATGTCCATCATATCGTCCCTTCGCATCTCCTGGGGAGCCTACAGCGAGAACCTTAAGGAAGTGGTGTCTATTGGGATATCCACCGTGAAGCATGACGGCTCCATGAATATCGCGGAGCTTTACGACAAGGCCTGCATAGCTTTAAGATCAGCCGAAGAAAAGCATAAAAATACCTATGCTCTTTTTTCCGACAATGTAAGGGATGCGGAGCAGTTCGTAGGGAAGAATGTATCCCTCCATGATATAGAGCTTGTAAAGAATATCCTTGACCCCATAAAGACCTGGGCTTATGCGGTGGATGAGAGGCTTCATCTCATATATAAAAACGACGCTCTGACTCAGCGGATCCCCGGGGAGAGCCTGGGCTACTGCTACAAGCTCCTGAAGGGAGAGAGCGGGCAGTGCCATGACTGTCCTTTACGGAAGTTTGAAAATGATATATCCTCCGTCGATGCCGATGTCTATTCACCGGGCTTAAGAAGAGTCATTCATACGAGGACGACAAGGCTTCGGATGCGCAATAATATCAAGGTTTATATCATAGCCGATACCAAGGAGGATATCGGAGCCCAGATAGAAGCCATGAAGGAAAGCATGAAGCATTACAACACGGCTATGCAGAAGATACAGGATATAATCTGGGAGGTGGATCTTGATAATCTTTCCTGTATCCGCATCCGCGAGGAGAACATCCTGTCCATGGTGGAGAAGAGGGTAGAGGATTTCGAAAGCCTCCGTGATTATTATATGAATCATGTGGTATATCCGGATGATGCAGAGGATTTCATGTATGCTTCAAGCCCCTCAAGGCTTAGGGAGGCGTCAAGGATAGGGCGGGAGTCCGTAGACAGCAAGGTGCGTTTCCTTTATCAGGACGGTACCTATCACTGGTATTCCTTCAGCGCTATTTTTGAAGAGGGAAAGGTCTTTTTGGTAGCCCGCGACATAAACGCCCTTTCACATGACATAGTGCAGGACTACGTTACGAGCAGACGCTTCAAGGAGATAAAGACTGATTCCCAGGCACGCAATGAGCTTGCCAAAAACTATGAAAGATCCGAGCATGTGAATGAACTCACCGGCATCTATGTCTTTGAATATGATGCCGCCGAAAAGGATTATTACCTCAGCACCACCTTTGAAAACATGTTTGATGTATCAGAAGCGATGCTCACCAGCGAGTGGTCCCTGCTTGAGGGACTTCCGCCTCACAGCGATGACAGGGAGAAATACGAGAATTTCCTTCACAGGGTTAAATCCGGCAGCGATACCCATGAGATCACCATCAGACTGATAAACAAGTATAATGTGGCGCTGTGGTTTACGATCACCGTACAGACCCTGCAGGGCATAGGCAATTCCCTTGCCCGCATCACCGGATGCATACAGGATGTCAATACAGAGATGGAGATCAAGCAGGAGCTGGAATTCCGCGCTGATTATGATTCCCTGACCGGCCTTTACAACAGCGAAAGCTTCTACCGCAATGTGGAGGAGAGGCTGCTCCTTCGTCCGGACAGCAGGTTTGCCATCATTTCCGTGGATATTGACAGATTCCGCATCATAAACGACAGATACGGAGTGGAAGCAGGTAATGCATGCCTCAGAGAGCTCGGACGCATCATTCATATCTCGCTGCCCTGGGACGGCCTTGCTTCAAGGTATCAGGCGGATATGTTCTCCATATTGTATGAGTATAATGATGAGCATGAGCTTTTGGAATATATAGAGAAGCTGACTCTTGATTTCCATGTGGATGAGGCTACGCGCTGCGGCTCCACGCTGAGCTACGGCATATACAAGGTGGATGACAGGAATATCACCGTCAGGCTCATGTGCGACAGGGCCCGTCTGGCCAAAAGGAATATCAAGGGCAACACCCTTACCAACTTCAATGTATATGATGACAGCATAAGGCTTAAGGACAATCAGATGGCGGATCTTGAGAGCGAGATGGAGATAGCTCTTGAGCGCCATGAGTTTGTGATGTTCCTGCAGCCCAAGGTTTCACTTGCAACGAATAAGATCTGCGGCGGCGAATCCCTCGTCCGCTGGATGCATCCTCTGAAGGGATTAAGGATGCCCGGTGATTTCCTGCCGCTTTTTGAGTCAAACGGTTTTATCAAGCGCATAGATGAATTCATGTGGAATGAAACCGCAAAATATCTGGCAAGGCTTAAGGAGCTGAATATCGATATCCCGATCTCAGTCAATGTGTCAAGGCTTCATATCGGCAATACGGATCTTGTGACGGAGCTTTCATCACTTGTGAAGAAGTACGACATAGATCCTTCAAGGCTTGAGCTTGAGATCACCGAGACCCTCTTTACCGAGGATACGGGTGCCTTATATGATATCATGCAGGAGCTTAAGGATGTGGGCTTTACCATCGAGATGGACGATTTCGGAAGCGGCTATTCCTCACTCAATATGCTGAAGGATGCTCCGGTGGATGTCATCAAGATAGACAGGTTCTTCCTTGATGAGGTCATCGATACCAAGAGGGGCAAGATCATAGTTGCAAACTCCATCAAGATGTCAAAGGAGCTTGGCATGAGGACCATAGCTGAGGGAGTTGAGACCAGGGAGCAGGCCGATTTCCTCAGAGATGCCGGCTGCGACATAGCACAGGGCTATTTTTATTCCAAGCCCATACCGACGGATGAATTTGAGCAGCTTTTAGAGGGAGGATTAATAAGATGATCTTTGTAAGGAATGAGAATCTCAAGGTCGGAATGAGGCTCGCAAAGCCCATATATGATAAGAAGGGCGTCCTCCTTTACGAAAGGGATTCGAAGCTTACACCACAGGGCATAGAAAGTGTAAGTAATTTCGGCATCATCGGTCTTTACATTCTGGAGCCCGCAGAGCCTTTGCCTCCCATGTCACCGGAGGACATTGAGTTTGAGCGCTTCACTCAGGCTACAAGCTTCGCCATCGCAGACGAGCTGAAGGAGCTTCATGATCACGGGAAGCTTAAGAATATCTCTAAGATCGTGACTTCCATCATCAAGGGCTACGGCAGGCTTGATCACAAGATCAATTTCGTACAGAACCTGAGGAGCAATGAGGATGAGATAGCGAAGCATTCCCTTTACTGTGCGATGCTCAGTGCCATGATAAGCCATAAGATGAATATAAAGCTTTCCGACCAGAATGAAGTCGTTACAGCAGCCGTCGTTCACGGTGTGGGACGTTTTGATATCCCCCCGGAGATAAGGAATAAGAGGGAAAAGACTGAAGGGGATGAGAAGCTCATCTATGAGTGCAAGAGGAAGGGGGAACCACTCATAGAATCCTGCTTCCTTTCTTCCCCCGGCATACATCGTATTGTTTCGCAGTCCACAAGGATGCTCCATGCTTTTGATACTCATCATGAGCTTGATACCAGAAAGAATGTC